>JABSOG010000680.1 GCA_013216025.1 Algicola sp.
GTTTATTGGCGCCTTACTCGGTGCTGTTTGGGCGGTGATTTTCCAACAAGAATTGATTGCCACCTTGGTTGAAACTAATGATTTTGCCGGTCAATTGTCTTTAGTTTGGAACACCATGCATGCGGGTGTTAATATTGAAGCCGGTGATGAAAGCCTGACCAAGCTGTTAAGTGGCGGCGGTATGTCGAAAATGCTCAATCCTACCTGGCTAATTATCTGTGCATTGACCTTTGGCTCTGTAATGGAAAAGGTCGGATTGCTGCGGAAGTTCGTCGAACTGATTTTAAAAGCGGCCAAGTCAACCGGGTCATTGATCACCAGCACCATCCTGACGTGTTTTGGTACAAACTTGGTGACAGCCGATCAATACATGGCCATTGTCATGCCGGGTCGAATGTATAAAGAAGAATTTGAACGTCGCGGTTTGGCACCTGTCAATTTGTCACGCACCCTTGAAGATGGCGGCACTATCACCAGCCCGCTGATCCCATGGAATACCTGTGGTGCCTATATGGCGGGTGTATTGTCGGTCAGCACGGGTGAGTATTTCATGTATTGTTTCTTCAATCTGATCAACCCGGTATTGGCTATCATCTACGCTTTTCTGGGCATTAAAATATTGCGATTGACCCCTCCGGGCATGGCAAACTTAGAAATTGAAAAAAAGGAATCGTTCGCCTAGAGCGAACAACACTTTCAACATTTTAAAAGCCTGAAGTGATTCAGGCTTTTTATTATTAAGCTTTTTATTAACAGGGCATATTATGAACAGCAGCGCAGCGCCAGCCGCCAAATATTTAAAAGATTATCAAACTCCCGACTATCTGTTCGAAACCGCTGATCTGGTTTTTGACTTGTGCGGTGAAAAAACCACAGTAGCAACGACGATTAAGGTAAAACGCAATGGCGAGCATAATAACGCTTTGATACTGGATGGCAACAGCTTGCAACTTGATGAAGTCAGCGTCGACGGGGTGGCCGTTTCATCCGGCGATTATGACTGCAAACCGAATCTTTTGACCATTCGAAACCTGCCGGGCGAATTCACGCTGAAAACACTGGTCACGATTGATCCGGCAAACAACAAATCTCTCGAAGGCCTGTATAAAACCGATGGCGCGTATTGCACCCAGTGTGAAGCAGAAGGGTTTAGACGTATTACCTATTTCCAAGACCGGCCGGATGTTTTGTGTAAATACACCACCAAAATCATTGCCAACAAAGCCGAAAATCCCATTATGCTCTCTAACGGCAATAAAATTGATGGCGGTGATCTCGAAGACGGCAAACATTGGGTGCTTTGGCAAGACCCGTTCAATAAACCCTCTTATTTGTTTGCCTTGGTCACCGGAAATTATGACTGCTTGAGTGATGTTTTCACCACGGTATCGGGCCGCGAAGTCAAACTCGAACTGTTTGTCGATAAAGGCAATCTAGGTAAAGCACCACACGCCATGGAATCGTTGAAAAAAGCGATGAAGTGGGACGAAGACACTTTTGGTCTTGAGTATGACTTAGACATCTACATGATTGTCGCCACCGACTTTTTCAATATGGGGGCGATGGAAAACAAAGGCTTGAACGTGTTTAATTCTAAATATGTTTTGGCCAACAATGCCACCGCGACTGACACTGATTATCATCAAATTGAAGCGGTTATTGGCCACGAGTATTTTCACAACTGGACAGGCAACCGAGTGACTTGTCGTGACTGGTTCCAGCTAAGCCTTAAAGAAGGTTTGACGGTTTTTCGTGATCAGCAATTCAGCTCCGACATGGGTTCGGTTGTAACCAACCGAATTGACGCGGTGAAAGCCATTCGTACGCATCAGTTTGCCGAAGACGCAGGCCCGATGGCACATCCTATTCGCCCTGAAAAAGTCATAGAAATGAACAATTTCTACACCGTCACTGTGTACAACAAGGGTGCTGAAGTCATTCGCATGATGCATTCGTTGTTGGGTGTGGAGAACTTTAGAAAAGGCATGGATTTGTACTTTGAACGTCATGACGGTACAGCCGTAACTTGTGATGATTTTGTCAAGTCTATGGAAGATGCCAGCGGTATTTCACTGGTGCAGTTCAGACGTTGGTATTCACAATCTGGAACCCCGGTGTTAAAGGTCAATACCGAGTTTAATGCCGATAACAGCACCTACACGTTAAACGTCAGTCAGATTAATGGCGAAACGGCTGATAAGTCAGCCAAACTACCGTTCCATATACCTTTCGCGGTAGAATTACTGGGTAGTGAAGGCAACTCAATCCCATTGAGTATAGATGGCAAAGCGGTTAATTCAGTACTGAATGTTTGTGAGCAACAAAATCAATTTGTATTTGAGGGCGTAACAGAAGCACCAGTACCTGTGTTGTTGCTTAACTTCTCGGCACCAGTCAAAGTAGACTATCAGTATCAAGACAGCAGTTTATTGCACATCATCAAATATGCGGCCAGCGATTTCTCACGCTGGGATGCGGCGCAATCCTTATTCCTCAACAAAATAAATCAATTTATCGCTGATCGTGATGGCTTCTCGCTGGGCGATGATTTTGTGCAAGCCTACCAGTCGTTACTGGCCAATGAAACCTTGGACAAAGCGCTGATTGCTGAATTATTGAGTGTGCCCGCTTTTGAAAATGTCGCGGGTAACTTTGAGGTGGTTGATGTTGATGGCATCAATGATGCGCGCTCAGCCATCACCAAAGCCCTTGGTGAATCGCTATACAATGAACTGATGCGCTGTTACAAAGCCAATGTTGTCGATGTCTATGAATCGTCACAAATGGCCGTTGCTCAGCGTGCCCTTAAGAATGCCTGTTTAGGTTTGTTGGCATACACTCAGCAAGGCAATCAACAAGATGATGTTAAAGCGGTATTGTTAGCGCAGTTTGAACTATCAGACAACATGACTGACTCTTTGGCTGTTTTGGCGGCGTGTAACAGGGCCTGTCACCCAGACTTTTTTCACTACATGGATGCCTTTGAACAAAAATGGACAGCTGATTCGCTAGTTATGGATAAATGGTTTGCGCTTCACGCTTGTTGGCCTAAAGCAGACGTATTCGAGACTATCGAAGAATTGTCTGACCACTACGTGTTCAACATTGAAAACCCCAACCGAGTCAGATCTTTGTATGGCTCTTTTGTGATGGGTAACAGCCATCAGTTTCATGATATTTCAGGTAAAGGTTATCGATTGCTGGCCGACTTGTTGATTGAGCTTAACAGCATCAATCCACAAACAGCTTCGCGTTTGATCACCCCGTTGATGTCATTTAAACGTTACGATGCAACCCGTCAGCAATTGATGCGTGAACAGCTTGAGCGTGTTGCTGCGTTGCCCGAATTGTCAGCCGACTTGTTTGAAAAAGTCACATCTAGTCTGAAATAAGTCCATGGTTATATACAACTTTTCAATGGGCATGAGTGCAGCCAAGTGCAAAAAAATTTACGAGGGCACGATTCGATACTTGGTCGTGACCAGCGACAGCGGCGAAACGGTGCAATTACCGGCGAGCCGTTTTAGGCCGTTCGTGACAACGAGCGGCATCAGTGGTCGTTTTCGTCTGTCGCTTGATGATGATCATAAATTTGTTGCGCTTGAAAAAACCTATTGAATGAATCTGCGGGGATACAGGCATGAAAATCGTGGTATTAACTGGTGCCGGTGTTTCGGCTGAATCGGGCATTAAGACCTTTCGCGCAGCCGATGGCTTGTGGGAAGATCACAGAGTTGAAGATGTGGCAACGCCAGAAGCATTTGTCCGCGACCCTGCCACGGTCTATCGTTTTTACAACCAGCGCCGAGCGCAATTGTTGTCGGATGAGATAAAACCTAACCTTGCTCATCAGGCACTGGCAAAATTTGCCGCTGACTCGTCACACGAAATACTGATAGTCACCCAAAATATCGATAACCTGCACGAGCGGGGCGGTTCAACGGGCGTTATCCATATGCATGGCGAATTGCTAAAAGCCCGCTGTGTTAAAACAGCGCAACGTTTGATTGTCAATGGCGACTTTGATGGCGAGGATATTTGCCAATGTTGTCAACCAGGGCAATCTATCCGCCCTGACATCGTATGGTTTGGCGAAATTCCTTTTCACATGGATGAGATAGAAAAAGCGCTGTTTGATTGTGATTTGTTTATCTCGCTTGGCACCTCGGGTAATGTTTATCCCGCCGCCGGGTTTGTCGCCGTGGCTAAACAGGCTGGCGCGCGGACGGTAGAGCTTAATCTTGAGCCTTCTTCGACCAATGCGCAATTCGATGAGCATTACTACGGTTTGGCTACTGAGGTGCTGCCTGCTTTTCTGGTTACGCTTGGCGACTAATCGTCGTTGGTCGACCTACGGGTTCAAAGTCAAAAGATCTTAACACGGAGGCACGGAGACACGGAGAAAGAAAGAGAAAAGCAAAAAACTAAAAAAACAGCGAAAAAAGCTATGTAACGCTTCGTTCTGTTGGTGCCGTTGTTTCATCCTTCTTTTGTCTTTTCCTCTTTCTTTCCTCCGCCGCTCCGTGCCTCCGTGTTGAATGCTTTTGACCTTAAGGCCGCGCAGACAGCCTTGCAAATTGCAATGCACACCTTGAAATTATCCAGTTTAACACCTACGCTTTTAGAGCTTGCTGGCCAGAGCGAGTACTAAAAGTACTCAAGTATTCTGCGCCAAACCCGATACCCTACAGCAAGCCTAGGAACCTGTTCTCGGACAGGCTCCCGAAAAATACATGCAGTACCAACTAAATTCCGGCACACAAATTGATAGTTATTTATTAACTCGATTGAACGTAATTTAACCGTTATAAGGTCTTCTCTTATGAGGTCTTAGTCTATAGCGG
>JABSOG010000681.1 GCA_013216025.1 Algicola sp.
CCTACAGTTTCCATCACATCCCCATGAGTCATAATAATCAAATCACCGCTTTGCACCATATCCTTGGCTTTTAGCGTCACAATCACGCCCGTTATTAACGAGTTCATATTGTGCTTGCTTGAATCAAAAAATACCGGATACACACCGCGATAGAGCGATACCTTATCTAGCGTTCTTTGATGTTGCGACAACGAGAAAATCGGCAGGCCAGAGGTAATTCTAGACATCAGCTTGGCTGAATAACCCGATTCTGTTAGTGCCACAATGGCTTTAACACCCTTGAGGTTGTTAGCTGCATACATTGCCGCCAAGCCCACTGTTTCTGCAATCTCGGTGAATTCTATATCAAGCCTATGGTTAGATGTCTGAACGCTTGGGTGCTCTTCTGCACCGATACAAATGCGTGCCATGCTTTCAACCGCCTGAACCGGATATTTACCTGCTGCTGTTTCAGCCGACAGCATTACCGCATCGGTGCCGTCGAGTACTGCGTTAGCGACATCCATCACTTCGGCACGGGTCGGCATTGGGCTTTCGATCATCGATTCCATCATTTGGGTGGCCGTGATCACCACCTTATTGAGCTGTCTTGAACGGGCGATAATACGTTTTTGTTGAGCCACCAATGCGGCGTCACCAATCTCGACGCCCAAGTCGCCACGAGCGACCATCACCACGTCAGAGGCTCTGATGATGTCATCGAGGGTTTCATCGTCAGCAACGGCTTCAGCACGTTCTATTTTTGATACAAAGCGGGTATCGAGCCCGGCTTCTTTGGCTAGTTTTCTGGCTGTGCGCATGTCGTCGCCACTGCGGGGGAATGACACCGCAAGAAAATCAGTTTTAATGAGTGCTGCGGTTTTGATGTCTTCGAGGTCTTTTTCGGTCAATGCCGGGGCTGTCAGCCCGCCACCAAGGCGATTGATACCCTTGTTGTTAGATAAAGGACCTTCGACAATAACAGTGGTTTCAACACGGGTGCCGTTAGTGCTGAGCACTTTTAGCTGAACGCGACCATCGTCAAGCAGCAGAATATCACCCTCTACGACGTCTGTGGGTAGCTCTTTATAATCGATACCCACTTCAGTGACATTGCCTTGTTCTAGACCCAGTGTTGCGTCAAGGGCAAAGCTCTGGCCCAATTTAAGTTGCACTTTTTTCTCAGCGAAAGTAGAAACCCGAATTTTCGGTCCCTGCAAATCACCCAAAATGGCGGTGTACAGCCCTAGTTCTTTAGACAGCCTTCTGACATTTTCGGCTCGTTTGATATGATCGGCGGCAACGCCATGAGAAAAATTGAGCCTGAAAACATTGGCTCCAGCGATGATAACGTCTCTTAAAACATCAATATTGTCAGTTGCCGGGCCGAGGGTGGCCACGATTTTGGTTCTACGACGCATTTGCGCTTTCTCCAAGTGGGTGAGTGGAATTATTGTGGATTTATTGTGGTTGTAACTTTTGACAGTGCCATCTTAATGTATATCGAGGGCATTTACTCAAGAAAAAAACAACATACGTATTCAACCGCCGATTAATTGCGCAGCGAGCCTTCATACCCTGCTCTGAGAATATTGCGACCAATACGACCAAAACCATTGATGGCGACTTTAATTGTCATTGTTGCCCTTCATTACGTTATACTGAATCCTCTAATATTAGAAACGCGACTGTCATTTATCAAGGTGCAACTAATTGAATATGAACAAATTAACTGACCAAGAATGGGCTAAAAAACTGACCCCTGAACAATACCGAGTTTGTCGCACCAAAGGCACCGAAAGCCCCTTTAGCGGTGAGCTGTTAGACAACACCCAAGCGGGCACTTACAGCTGCGTATGTTGCGGCGAACAGTTGTTTCATTCTGAAAGCAAATTCGATGTGGGTTGCGGCTGGCCGAGTTTTTTTGAAGCCGCTAATGAAACCTGCGTGCGTTATGAAACCGACGACAGCCTCGCAATGCGCCGGGTAGAGATCATGTGCAATAATTGCGAAGCCCACCTTGGTCACGTTTTTGATGACGGCCCCCAGCCCACTGGCAAACGATATTGCCTTAACTCTGTTGCGCTAAGCTTTGAATTAAAAACGCAGAAGACTATTGATCAAACGGCACAAAGCGATTGCTAGGCGTTCTTTAGGCGCGGTAAGCATTAGCAGCTGGCTGATGGTGATGACCTTAATCACCTTGTTTTTTCTGTTTAGACTGTATTTGATATGGTCAGTCATTCATGGCACTTGTGGTCCATTTTTCGAATTTTGGCTGACAACCAAAAACTCGCTCAATCCGTACTTTATGTTCTATTTGAATTTCGCCCTAGTTGGCCTGTGGGCCGTACTCGAATTCACCCTGGTATTTTTCAAACTCAAACAAGCCAAACCCGGTGATAAATTGGTATACACGCTTACCATCTGCTGCGTTCTATGCCTTTTGTATGTGTTTAATGTCCACTGGGAGGCGATGGCGTTTGGACGCTATCAAGACACCATCACTTACACCCAAAAACAATTGGATGATTCGTTAGTGCCTAAACCCTTTAAACTCATCCAACCTTGGGGTTACCACTATTATCACAAACGCTGCATTGATTCGGATTTTGCACAAAAGGTCAAAACTCGTGAGGGGTATGATGAACAAAAACAGCTATTTGAGCAAAGTAAGGTCGTCACGCTTGATTAAAGCGATGACTGCACCACCACCACCTGGCACCAGACTGACCACTTGCCTGATGATATTATACCTTCTCATTATTCTCGTGCCGTTATTGCTGCGAAAATTCCTTCCCGGTGGCTTAGAAAACCCACTTGTGCTTTATGCATTCTTTATTGCTTCTGCTTTACTTTTTCCTATTCTATTGGCTCGAACGCTATCTGAATTGTTTTTATTACCCAGTAAACAATCCGTTCTTTGGGCTAATGTGGTCTCTTTGTTGATTCTTTTCGCGTTGAGTTGGAAACTGCTGTTCTCGATTTTTTATAGCATGGGTCGCATTAGTTACATTAACGAACTCAGCATTAGTATCACTGACTCCAAAAAAGGGATAGTGATAAAAGGATTACATAATGCCAAGACAGAGCAAGCAAGGGCAATGTTTGCCAGCATGAGTTTTAGAAATTACGGCGCGCTGGTGCCGTATCGACTTGACTCTGGTGAGTACACTTTTATTACGCCAACAGAAAAACAACAGGCTAAATATGCCAAGCTAGAAACTGACGCGCATACCATAAGAGCGATTCAATCGAAAATCGCCACCAATTCAATTAATATCCGGGCCAATATTGAGGTGTATTTCGGTTTATTGTTCACTATTTTCATGCTGTTGATGGCTTACCAGACTAAAAAACAACCTTGGAAAAAATATCATCGATTCGTCATCGAATTACCGCCAGACAGTCAAAAGAAACAATCGATCGTTATTCTTAGTTTGATTGCTATGAGCCTTATTTTAATGGTCATTGACCAATTCGTTGATGACGGCGTTGAACAATGGCCGGTCTTGACAGCACTTGCAATTACTGTTGGACTAGGTCTAGCGCAATCACTGGCATACCATCTAACGTATAACAAGAAAACACTGAAAACCCTGTTGGCCCCAGGCGTGCTCCTCGGAATTTTGTGTTTTGGTGTAACAGACTTTGCAAACAAGACATACGAATTGAACGTACATAATCACAAATACGGCAGACCATTTGATTATGTTCAGATAGGCAAAGACCTGACCGCAATAACACAAGCGTCCAGCGAACAAAAAAGGCAACAAGGGGCCAGCGCCGTTTACCGCCGATTTGGTGAAGGTATCACCTACAAGCAGGGTAATGGCGAGTATGTGATGTATCAACCCAATCGCGAAGATGAAAAGGCATTTGAGCAATTAAAAGTACATCAGCAAGAGATAAAGCGATTGTACAAACGAAGTCAGGATTTGGGGAAGGTGTTGTATCATCAATTGATGACGAAATTATATGGCACATTGTTAGTGTTTTTGGCTGGGCTGGTTTATTGGCGGCGTCGGTTTTACCCCCGAACAAATTCACCAATATTGCGGTCGTCCTGATTGAACTCGACCCCAACCAGCACAACCTTTTTATCACTGCCTTGGTACTTTTGGGCGTATTGCTTGTCGTGAATCTGCTTCAGGGCTGCTTCGCAGGTGTCGTTTAACTTGAATTCGATGATATAAATGGTATCAGTTGTTTGTAATACGCAATCTATACGGCCTTTGTTGGTCTTAACTTCCGCCTCTATATTTAAACCAATCAGTGTGAAAATGGCATAAAACAGACTGTGGTAATACTGTTCCGTATTAATGTGTAGATCATACGGGATATTGGCAAAAAACGCTCTAAAGGTGCTAAAAAACTTATCCAAATCGCCTGCGGTTAAACATTGAATTATCCTGTTGGTATAGGTTTGGCTTTCGCCTTTATCCAAATGACTATAACGGGTAATTACCGAATCATAGAAAGACTTTTTAACCTCGAAGTTGGGAAAGTCGAGGGTATATTGTGAATTGCTATAGTCTTTAATGGTTAGGTAACCGGTTTGAACAAAAACCGACTGTACGGACATTTCTTCAGGTTCGCAGGCTTCAAAAGCCTCTTCACCAATTTCAAACTCGGTGAGTTTTTTTAGATCGTATTGTTTGTTTTGCAGCAGATTCAATAAAAATGTGGGTGTGCCGGTCGAAAACCAGTAATTTTTGAATTTTTGTTTCTTGAACAAGCTCAATAATGAATAAGGGTTATAGACACTGTCAGCGTCCTCTTCAAAACGATATCCGTTATACCAGTCTTTTATTTTGGCCATTAATGCAGATTCGTCGAGTTG
>JABSOG010000682.1 GCA_013216025.1 Algicola sp.
TCTTTGCTGCTGCCGGTAACATTAAGATTATTTCCGATAATAAATCCCAAATCACCGGTATGCAGGTAATTACGCTCTTCTCCTTCGAGTCTGTTGCCAAAAGCTTCTTTGGTCACCTCATCAAGTAACCAGTAACCCGGTGACACACTAGGCCCCGAGAACCATACTTGCCCGATTTCGCCTTCGGGTTTCACTTGACCTGTTTTATCATCGACAATTCTCAAGTGGTGGTGAACGTCAGTTAATCCGTTGCCGACAAAATCTATTTTGTCTTCATGAGTGTCAGCAACATGAACGACTTTATTGTCGGCCAATGCATTGATGTCAATCGAAATGACGTTAAGCGAGTCAAGACCGTGACCACCTGTAATAAACGCCGTTGATTCGGCCATGCCATAACTGGGATAAAAGCTGTCACGTTTAAACCCGACTGCGCCAAAGCGATCAACAAAACGTTTCAGCGTTTTGTAAATCACCGGCTCAGCCGCGTTGTAGGCTATTCGCCACTTTGACAAATCAATATTAATCACGTCTTTATCGGCAATTTTGTCTGTACACAAGTCAAACGCAAAGTTGGGTGCACCACCGATGGTGCCGCCAAATCGGCTCATTGCCTGGAGCCATATCACCGGGTTACGGACAAATGTCGCCGGCGCCATCAAGACTGATTTAACCCCCATGTAGGCGGGTAATAATATCGCAGTAACCAAACCCAAATCGTGAAATAACGGTAACCAATTAACAAAAACATCTTGGTCATTAGCACCAGATATATCGTTCAAATATTTGGTGTTCGCTAAAATATTACCATGGGTAATAATAACCCCTTTGGGGTTGCCGGTTGACCCTGAAGTAAATTGTAAAAATGCCGGTTTGTCAGCGCTGACACTGGGCAGTTCTGCCCCACTGGCACTGGCACTACCATCAATGAGCACCTGTGTACTGCTAAAACTCATTTCATAGTCAGAGTTAGCACGCCAAAACGCTTCAATCGTCGGTAAGTCTTTTTCGGTCGTCAACGCAAATCTGGCTTTTGATGCCTGTGCCACAACAAAGACTTTATCAGACTTGCTGTTTTTCTTTGGTGGATAGAGCGGTACCGCAACGACGCCAGCCATCACACAGGCAAAAAATGCCTTAATGTACTCAATACTTGGTGG
Source organism: Algicola sp. (assembly GCA_013216025.1). Classification (GTDB taxonomy): domain Bacteria; phylum Pseudomonadota; class Gammaproteobacteria; order Enterobacterales; family Alteromonadaceae; genus JABSOG01. The sequence continues at coordinate 1,161 of JABSOG010000682.1, forward strand.
GTAGAGTAAAACAACACATTTTCCTGGCTTAACGTTATCCAACAGGTTTTTGGCAATCTGGGATACATCGGTATACAACTGCTGATAAGTGATCGTTTGAGTGGGTACCGACAGGGTCGTCACAAACTCATAGGCAATCTCATCGGGTTTATCAGTCGCATTTTTAACAAGACAATCGATAATGCTGTTGACGTCGTGCATGATTAATACGCTCCATTGTTCTCTAGTTGCCTAAATAACTCTTCAATGTTGTTTTTCTCAAATTCGGAGCTTCTATTTTCTTTGCTGATAAATTCCATCATCATCCCTGAATTTCGGTCACGTTGAGAGAAAATTTGCACTAAAGATTTACCGTTAATAATATTGGTGGCAAATTCCATTCCCCGTTTTTCGAATTCTTTAACCAGCGGTTCGATGTGTTCTACTTCAATCGCAATATGTTGAACACCCGGACCATATTCTCTGACATATTTAGTCACTTGAGAACCTTCACAAGTGCCCTGTATCAGCACAATATTAAACCCGTGAGCATCCAATTCGGCAGAAATCATGCCTGAAAACTCGCCCTCAATCTCTCTTCTTTTTATTAATTCGAAGCCCAAAATACCTTGATACAAAAATAAGGCTTCTTCTAAATCCAATACAGCAATAGCGATATGATCGATTCTGGTGGGTAATTTATTTAAATTTTTCATTTTACATCCTTAAATTAGTGCTCATCCCGAAACTTTGACTTGGGACGAGAATAATTAACTCATTGATTCTTCAGCCTACGACAACAACGTATAACCTGTGCCCACTGCTTTGGTATCTGAAAACATTCGTTTTCGAACGGGCTCTAATTGGCCAAATGCATCCACTGGTAATAAGTGGAAAAACGCCTGATATACTCTTCTCTTCCCCAACGACCGCCCCAAAATGCCGCATCATATTGAACCAAATAGTTGTTACCAATTCTGTTAATGAATTTAAGACTGGTTATATGCGAATAATGCGTTTTAGTTTCGGTCGTGGCGACATATTGAAAAGAATCATAGCATTCTTGATAATCTGTAATTTCTACCTCGGCAACGGTGGTACACTCAAATCTAAGCAGCTCATTATTGCCTTTGAAAAACCATCTGCCACCGTTAATTCCATCCAAATTAAGCTCAACAACACCATCTGAAAGCAGTTCAACGGGGGTTACTGTCACGCCATCAATTTGGATAAACTCAAACACACGGGGCAAAAGAGAAGGTAAATCAATATTGTCGGTGTACGAAAAAAAGAACGCGGAATTGTCCCTTAAAAAATACTCAGCATCAGCTTTTCTGTAAGTTGAGACGATGACTCTATATCTTTGATGTTCACCATAGAGAAACTCCAATGTTAATATCGCCTCATCATTTTCTAAAATAAACTCACCCGCATGAGACCCTTGCCTCCAGTCAAATGTTTTTTCGATAAACGGTTCTCCTGTTAGCACATCTGCATGGGTCAATTTGGCGGTATTCTGGTCGATAAAGACCAGCTGGTTGGCACTGCCATTATCGACTCCATCAAGCTCAAACGTCTCAAAAAAATCGCTGAAGTACGGCCTGCCGAATTCGATATTTGGATCAAATCCAACAACATTAACAACGTCAAAATCACGTGAAGATTTTAAATTTAGAAGGTACCCGTCCAAATCAATATCGTTTACATCAATATTTCCACTGGGCTGCAATTCTCTGCTGACTTTATAACTGACAATCAAGCTGTCACCGAATGTTGGATACAGATAAACGTTTTCATAGCGGTGTAGAATATTAATGTCCATATAACCATGGTTGTAAACATAAAATTCTTCAGTACTTTGAAACACTTCGGCTTGTGAAAATTGTATCGCGTATTGATCCTGGCTTGTTTCTGCCAGCTTAATAACGCCGGTACCCCGTGGCACGTAAAGCGCTAACTCGCCATTGTCATCACTAGCCGACAATTGCGCTTGTGCACGCCCCTTTGTCTCAATAAAATAAGATTTGTCACCCACATTAAGCTCTGGAAGATCTTTTTTGGTCAACTGCCATTGAAAGTTATTCTCAGCTTTGCCGTCAAGATCCTTATCTTCACCTATTTTGAATGCCAGACTTTTTTCATTCGACCCTTGTAATTCAATGAATTGAACTGAGTCGGTTGTACACAGGGTCAGTGGTCTGGCTTGACACGATGGCACCTTAACCTCCAACCTTAGTAACGCATTAGGCAGTAAAGACCAGATAAAATACTTAGCTGGCTTTGAGTTTTCATATATGATGCCCTCAGGTTGGTAATGCACTTCCAACAAGGTGATACCTAAAGCGGTTCCAAATTTAGTCGGTGATGCATGAAACTCATAACCGTATGATTTGTCAGTAGATTGCCAGGCACCATACATCTTGGCCTCACTAACCCTTAGCAACTCTGTCGCCGCATTGTCTTGTTCACTAGTCTGTTGTTCACCAGAGCAGCTAACGACAAAAATTAAACTTAAACCCAATAACAATAACAGCTTGGGATATTTGTTAGCCTTCATTGTTAATTACCTCGCCTGTAAAAATTATTTTCATGTTTTTCACCGTCATATCTGGTTCTTCCCCTGTGAGTCTTGCCAACACAAAGTAGTTGTTGATCAGAGTAACCTTATCAACAATGAGACTGTTGGTTTCTTCAAACAGTCTGTCTTGACTGGTTCTTACATCGGCATATTGACCAATACCGGTGCGATATTCCAAATTCGCATTGTCCAATGCCACCCGAGAAGCCGACACCGACTTTTTACGTGAGTTTACCAACGCCAGCCCCGCTTTGAGATTTAAATAGGTGGTTCGAATCGCCTGCTGAGTTTGGTGTTCAATGAACTGCTTTTGTAACTTGCTGCTTTCATAGCTATAAGCAGACGCCCGCTTACGGTACGTATCTCCACCGCCTGCGTACAGTTGAATAGTTAACTGCACGGCAAAAGTCACTCCATCTTGATATAAAGTATTGTTGGATTGATAATCAAAGGTATTTTCCAAGTGATTATCACTGTAGCGTAAACTGGCAGCAACCGAAGGCATGCTCAAAGAACTGTTGGCTTTAAGCTCTTTGTCAGCAATATTCACATTGGCTTTGGCCACTTTGTAATCTACATTGTCTTTAAATTTCATCACATAAGAGGCAAGGGTTTTATCCAATACATCAATCTTGTCCAGCGCTTCAATCAGCCCATGAACAGCAGCGACATCCGTTTGCAGTAATAACTCAAGCGCACTAAAAGAAACACTTAAATTGTTTTTCACCACAATGGCTTGAGATTTTAAAGTGGCCAGTGAAGCTTCTGCCTGCTGAAGATCACTTGGTTTGACAAAACCTGTTTCATATTGTTTGGCAATAAGGTCTCGCTGCGCCTCATAGGCGCCCAGAGTTTCATTGATATTTTGAATTCTCAGCGAATTGGCCACAATCTCCAGATAAGTCTGGGAAAACAGATCAATAAAATCCGACTTTGCCTGAACTTTTTGCAACTGAGCGCGTGCAGCAACGCCTGCCCCCCTTTGGTAGTTATAATATGCAGGCAAATTAAACAGTGGCTGGGTAACTGAAAACTGATAACCAAACCCGTCTACCTGAGTTCGTCTGTCAGTAATGGTTTGCAGGTAACTATCCAAGCGTATAG
>JABSOG010000683.1 GCA_013216025.1 Algicola sp.
ATGGCACGATCTATCACCGCCCCACCCTCTTTTAACCAGTCGGGCAACGTCATGATATAACTGTACGAAGGCAATTCGGTGCCTTTACACCAAACTGTTAACCTGTCTTTTTGTTCCTTTGACCACTTTTCATGGCTTGTCGACCAACCCTCAACATTACGTTCCAACCATTGGACAGCCGCCCTTATCGCTGAATAGCCAGGAATAACCAAACAAGCCAACGTCTGGGGACCCGCAACAACGGATTCGAATTGATAGAAAAAATCAGTGGCATACCAAGAAAAACAATAACTTGCCAACAAAGGTAAAGAAATTGAACGCGGCAAACCTGCAAGCGACAACGTTTTGACCAGATGCAAATAACTACTCAACAGCCCGTTGCGGGCATATTCATCAATGTATTTGTTGCCAGCTTTCAAATCCAAAGCAACGGCCAAAAAACGTAAGATCTCGCCTTGATTGGGATATGGGGATAAATGATTCATCGGTAATACTCCTATTAATTGCGTCCAACATTGAACAAACCGAAGTATAAAGATAAAGCCGATTTAAATCGGCAGAGCAACTGGCGGGAAAATTACGAGATTTGAGAAATAACGATAATCAGTTGATATAAAATGACTATTTCGCATTGTTCTCAGCCAATTTTAAAGCCGTAACAATACGATTGAAACATGCCAGTTGCCTGCCTTTGAGACGATTTTCAGTAGTCGCCAACTCAGCCAACACTGCTTTGGCTCTACTAGGTGTAAGTATTTCCTTATCATCGTAATATACCTTCAAATAATCGCTCGCCTTGGCATTACGTGATACAACCAATGTAAATCCCGAGTTTAAAGATCCTATATAGGCAACGTCAGGACCAATGTCTGAAGTTTCACTGGTGCAATCAGAAACTTTGACCTTGTTTTGAGCATCGATTTGCTGTGCTGCCATAAATATTTTGCTGTTGTTGTTAATTATCGCCAACAGCTGTTGATTAATCTCAGAAGACATACCCGCCAGTTTTTGTCCTGTCGGCGTTTGATAAAAACGAATGAGTTCGACCAACTCAGCATCGGTAAAAGTGTTCGATATCACTTTTATCAAATCAGGCTTTATCGCAGCCCAACTCATTATCTTGGTATAGTAGGTGATGATCTGTTGCTGCTGGCTCGGATTTTGGGCAACAGCAGCTTCGATTTGTGCTTTTAGTTGCGCATCTATGACTACACCCCAATTAGCAGAGTTCAGATAGTCCAACGCTAGTGCTTCGTTGGCCTGCAAGGTTTTGTGGGTAAAAATGGCAAGCGTGATTAATAATAGATAGCTGTATTTTTGCAACAATTTTGGCTCCTTGCCAACAATGGAATAATGAATTTGTCAGCAAAGTATAACAGCCAATCCACAACCATGCCGGGGTCAAACAAGTGGTGAGCCCCCCTCCTAAACCTCCCCAACAATCCGTTTAAGTTCATTCACATGCCCGGTATAAGCTTTACGGCCACCGCTTGACAACGACAGCCATGAACGTTGGCGGCCAAAGTCGCTTCGTTTGATCAGCACCACGTAACCCGCCTCTTGCAGCACTTTTATGTGCTTTGACAACACCGAATCACTGACATCAAGGTGGTCGCGCAGCACTTTAAATTCAATTTCAGCTGCTGTCGCCAACATGGCACATATCTGCAACCGGTTGGGCGCGTGGATTAGCGTGTCGAAACACGTTTCATCAGCCATTATTGCTTACTCGTAGGCGTATTAAGCGGCTCGCCAGTTGGGTAAAGATAGGTCATTGTAAAGAAACCAATGGCACATATTGCCCCACCTGCATACGCCACCCAGTCAAAACCGACCACGGTTAACTCCCTGGCACCAGCAAACACCACACCAAAAAGTAACGCATAAATCGCATAAATATGGGTGCTCGATTTGCTGGTTGGCCACATTTTAAGTTTGATACCCATCAAGCGATAGCTGTAGTACAAAAACAAAAACAGTAAAAAGAACACTGCACCCGAAATAATTAAACCTACCGCCCACGTGTTCTCGTGCTTCATAGATGAATATGAAAACGACATCATGCCATAGGCCGCCGAACTCAATATCAAAAACCACCATGGCGGCCTCTGGGTCTCAACCGCATCGGTATTTATCTTTCTAACTGCATCTAATGACGCTTGAGCCTGTTCAGCTGTAATATTTACTTCATTTTCTTTCATCTGGTTTCTTCCTTTACTTTCCAATGTGGAAAGTAATATAACACTGACTTTCCAAGATGGAAAGCTTTAACTTTCCAAGTTGGAAAGTAATTGTAAGAAACGCACATATGCAACGCCTGTGAATAGCTACCCAAATACAGCATTATGACCCGTCCCTAATTTCAATGGTCAGTCTTGTTTTTGGCCATCTATATAGATAGACTCAGGCCGCTGCACGAGAACTGCATGACTATTTAACGTCCTGCAACTCACGTCCATGTGAGATTGCAGGAAACCGCTACGTTTAAGCAAGTGAAACTTCGCTCACATTTCAACAAGTTGAAATGGCGGCACATCCTTGTGCCACGTGGCTATTTAACCAAACCCTATAAAGAGCATCAAATGCCACAAACTATGTATCGCGACTCTAAAACACCCGAGCAATACCTCGAAAGATTTATGGCCTACCTGATTGAACGCAACCCCCACGAGCCAGAGTTTCATCAGGCCGTTAAGGAAGTAGCCGAAAGCATCATTCCGTTTATGTTTGATCATAAAAAGTATTTTGATAACCGTATTCTTGAGCGCATGACCGAACCTGACCGTACCATTATGTTTCGTGTCTGTTGGGAAAACGATAAGGGCGAAATTTTCATCAATCGTGGTTACAGGGTTCAGTTCAACAACGCCATCGGCCCATACAAAGGCGGCCTGCGTTTTCATCCTTCTGTAAACCTCAGCGTATTGAAGTTTTTAGGCTTCGAACAAACCTTCAAAAACAGCCTGACCACCCTGCCGATGGGCGCAGGTAAAGGCGGGTCAGATTTTGATCCAAAAGGTAAATCTGAGCGTGAGATCATGCGTTTTTGTCAGGCATACATGACCGAATTATCGAAGCACATTGGCGAAAACATGGATGTACCCGCCGGTGATATCGGTGTTGGCGGTCGTGAAATCAGCTTCATGTATGGTCAATACAAACGCATCAACGACAACTTTGTAGGTGTATTAACGGGTAAAGGTTTGTCATTCGGCGGCAGTTTGATTCGTACCGAAGCCACCGGCTACGGCACCATTTACTTCACGCAATACATGCTCAATCATCGCGGCGACTCGCTTAAAGGCAAATGTTGTGTTATTTCGGGCTCGGGCAATGTGGCTCAATATGCAGCGATGAAAATCCAACACCTGGGTGGCAAAGTGGTCGCCATGAGTGATTCAAGCGGTTACGTTTATGACGAACAAGGCATCGAAGGCGAAAGACTCGACTTTATGATCGAGCTTAAAACCAAGCGTTATGGCCGTATCAGCGAATACGCCGAAAAATACAACGTGCCATTCCACGCCAACAAGCGTCCGTGGGAAGTTCAGTGTGATTTTGCGTTCCCTTGTGCCACTCAAAACGAGTTGGATTTAGATGATGCAAAAATGCTGGTCAAAAACGGCGTAATGGGTGTTGCCGAAGGCGCGAACATGCCAACCACCATTGATGCAGTACATTACTTACAACAAAACAATGTATTGTTTGCCCCGGCCAAAGCCGCCAACGCCGGTGGTGTTGCGATATCGGGCCTGGAAATGTCGCAAAACAGTATGCGTATTTCGTGGAGCAGCGAAGAAATTGATCAGCGCCTGCAAGACATCATGAAGTCGATTCATGACCAGTGTGTGAAGTATGGTACTGAAGGTGAAGAGGTTAATTACCTTAAAGGTGCCAATATCGCCGGTTTTGTTAAAGTGGCCGATGCCATGTTGTCTTACGGCGTAGTTTAAGTTCTTACTTTAATTAGAGCTTTAACTTGAGTTTAATGGCCGCAATTGTTGCGGCCATTTTTTTGACGTTAATTCACTCATTACTTTTTAAACCCAATTGCCGATAATATCGTCAATTTAAACACAAATAATTTATTGAGCATTTTTTGGGTGGAAAAAGATAAAAATAAACCTACAACGACAAATATTCCGGCAAATAGGGTCGCGCCTAATTTAACTGAATAATCTGTTGTTGGTACCCCGTTGTAGATGATGACCCCCTCAGGATCTAAAAGCGTAGTTAACATCGAATAGAACAATAACCCGCCTATCAAGAAGAACCAAACACCGACAAACCTCATGCCTTTTCGAAATCGGCGCATTGCTTTGAGTTGAGAAGTATCCACTTATTCCCCTGTTATTGCAGTATCAACATTGTAAAGCGTTGGAAATACCATGTTTTAAAACCTAATTATTGTGAGTGCTAAGTGATTATAAAGACTGCTCACCTAAATGTCGAACCACCCTAAATACTGTTTTCACCTGCCAGTTTATCAGCACTGCGCAATTCTCAAGCGTGGATAAATCCACGATCTACAATAGAGCAATGTAGTCAGTAAAGGTGTTGGCATCCAATGCGCCGGTTGCAAAACCCACCACCAAAAGTACGCTGATAAGTTTGATCAATCCAAAAGATGATTTTTTACCACTATAGGCCGAACCGCTTTGCGCTCTTGCCAGTTTCTGTTGTGCTTTGGTGGCTTGTTTCTTTTGTTTTTTACTGTGCTCTATACCCAAGTGACCTCAAAATGCGGATTCAGTGGGAGTTAAAAACGTTTTAGGCAAGGCAAATGACCGCAGGTTTAGTCATCTAAATCAAGGTTATTTA
>JABSOG010000684.1 GCA_013216025.1 Algicola sp.
GCGGCACTGTTGCTGGGTATGGCGGTTGTCATTTGGAATCGCAATATCGCCAAATATGCCGCTGCGACGCAAAAGTATGCGGCCGAAACCCAAGCCTATGCCGACTCGGTGAACATTGCTAATGAAGCGCTTAAACAGACCCAATCCAAGCTGGTGCAATCCGAAAAGATGGCCTCACTTGGTACCCTGACCGCAGGTGTCGCCCACGAAATCAATAACCCCACCAACTTTGTTCATGTGGGTGTGCATAACCTCGAAGCCGACCTGCACGAGGTTTACCAGTTTATTCATGACTTGGCCGGTGAAAATGCCGAACAAGCGGTGCTTGACAGTTTTAAACTGCGATTTGATCCGCTGTTTGCCCACATCAACACTATAAAAAGCGGCACAGAACGAATCAAAACCATCGTACAAGACCTGCGCTCCTTCAGCCGCATGGACGATATCGATAAAAAAGCGGTTGATATTCGTGAATGTATCCGCTCAACCGTTAATCTGGTGCGAACCAAGTCCCTGCATGTCACCGATATCATCACCAACTTTGAAGCTATTCCAGCGGTTTATTGCCATCCGGCCCAGCTCAATCAAGTGTTTATGAATCTAATCGTCAACTCCTGCGATGCCATCGAAGAAAAACAATCCCAGGCCGGCAACAAATCACTGGGCAAGATTGTCATCGGTTGTAAAATGCACGAAAGTGATGTGGAAATATCGGTGCAGGACAACGGCATTGGCATGAGTGATGCCACCATCAACAAAATGTTCGAACCATTTTTTACCACTAAAGAGGTCGGAGAAGGCACTGGCCTTGGTATGGCGATTTCGTTTGGCATCATTGAAGAGCACGGCGGGTTGATTGCGGTTGAATCCACCCAAGGCACTGGCAGCCTGATCACCGTCCGGCTGCCCGTTTTGCCTGAAGTGACTTTGAATTAACCCTTAATTAAACACTAAGTAATCCTGAATTAAGTGCGCCGTCCCTTTTATAATCCTATTTTACCTGAAAAAATTGGGTTTATACGCTAAAATTGACCCAGACTCTTTATTTACACGTGAATAATATAGGGAAACCTGATGCACCACACATACAACAAAAGGTTGATATCAATCTTGCTATTGTTGCAGTTGTTTGTTGTTTGCCTACCCACTTTGGTCGTAGCGCAACCTGATGATTCTTTGTGGCTGACACTTAACGAACAAGAAAAGCACTATCTTAACCAACACCCCATCATTAAAGTGCAAAGTGAAGCAGGCTTCCCACCTTTCAATTATGTTGTTAACAACAAACCCACCGGTTACAGCATTGATTTGATTGAGCGTATTGGTCAAAAGCTCGGCATTGAAGTCGAATTTGTTCAAGACAAACAATGGCATGAATATGTCGACATGCTCAAAGATAAGTCGCTCGATGCCATACTCAATATGGTAAAAACCCCACAAAGAACAGCGTATGCCACGTTTACCAGCGCCTTTAGTGATCTGATTAGTGTGGCTGTGACCCGTGAGCAAGACGCGGGGCTTGCCGCCAGCATCAAAACCATCGCCACGTCACGCATTGCCATCATTAAAGGATATGTCGAAACGCAAAAACTACAGCAGATAATGCCCAATGCCGATTTTGTCATGGTAAATACCACGCAAGATGCTGTCAAAGCCGTATCGAACCGTCAGGCCGACATCTTTTTTGCCAGCAATATCGTCGCCAATTATTTTATCGAAAAGGATTTTATCACCGGTTTAACCTTCAATCCCATTCCAGCCAAGCTGATGATTAACGCTTTACCTTTGAGCATTGCCACCCACAGAGACAATCCGCTGTTATTGAGCATTTTACAAAAGGCCATGAATGCCCTGCCGGAACATGATCTGATGGTGCTGAGAAACAAATGGTTTTCGACCAGCCAACACATCACAGACCGAGTCGGTTTAACCCAACAAGAGCGACGATACCTTGATCAAAAGGGCACGTTTTTAGTCAGTAGTGGGCTCGATTATCCGCCCTTACGTTTCATCGAAAACGGGTCGAACAAAGGGTTTACCATCGACCTGATTGAATATATTGCTGATAGGCTTAACATCAAATTGCAATATGTCAGCGGCAGTTGGGGTGAACACATTGACAATTTACGTTACAACAAACTCGATTTAATGCTCGATATTGTTGACACCCCCCAACGTCGACAGTTTTTAAGCTTTAGTCAGCCCTATTACGATGCCCACTACGTTATTGCCATACGAAGCACTGGACAACCGCAGGAGTTGTCGTTTGATGATCTGAAGAATAGCGATTTGGTGATGATAGAAGACTGGTCAATTACCTTACATTTACAGCAAAACTACCCAGAGATTAAAATACAATATGCAGACACTCCCAGCGAAGCGCTGACAATGATATCTGAGGGCAAAGCCGATACCTATGTAGTTGGCACAGAAGTGGCCAATTACTGGATCCGCAAACACAATCTAGACAACCTGTACTTGGCCCCCATACCGGCTTCTTCCCAACAAATTCAAGAATCTCTCACCATAGCCGTCAATAAGCACAATCCTTTGCTGCTGGGTATTTTCAATAAAGCGTTGATGGCTATACCGGAAAAAAAGTTATTAGCACTTAGAGATAAATGGTTTACCGAAGCAGACATCAATACGTTGTTGGTGACTCAGTTCAGTACCGCTCAAAAACAATGGTTGCTCACTCATCAACAACTAAACTTTCATCTGCCCACTTTGGGCCTGCCGCTGTCACAATCCTCGCCACAAGGTTACAAAGGCATGTTGGCCGATTTTGTCCGTTATGTAGAAGACAGATTGTCAGCCCAATGGTTAGGCCCCGATACCCGAACCATTGACACCACCGTACAAAATCCAATGGACATCGATTTAACCCTCGGCAACAGTCACGATGAACAGCTTAAATCTCGTTTTGATTTTTCTCAACCGGTGATAAAAATGCCCATCGTCATCCTAACCAGCGATCCGGCACTGGTCTATGTCGAAAACCTAACCCAGCTGGACAATGTCAAAACAGGCATTGTCACCAAAGCCAGTTACCTCGGCAAAGTGTCACAGATTAATCCGACACTGCAACTGCAAGAATACGATTCAATGACCTCGGCGGTAATGGCGGTCAACAGTGGCGAGGTCGAGGTACTGTTATGCCCGCTAGCCCATTGTTCATATTTGATGAATGAAATGGGCGCCAACAATATCCGTATTGTCGGTCAAACCTCACTGTATGAAACTCTGGCTTTTGCCGTTCGTAAAGACTGGCCAGAATTACTCTCGATCATCAATACTGTATTGTCGACCATGTCTCCTCAGCGTAAAAACTTAATTTACCAGCGCTGGAATACCCGTGAAAGTGTTTTGGTGGAAGTTGAATACTGGTACAAAATTGTCATCGTTGTGGTAATGGCTGTAATTGGCTTTGTTGTCGTCCACAACCGCAACGTCAACAAGCGTGCGGCCGTGGCCGAACGTTATGCCCAAACCGTCGAGCAAGCCCACGAAGCGCTCAAAAATACCCAAACCAAGCTGGTACAGGCCGAAAAAATGGCCTCGTTGGGCACCCTAACCGCTGGTGTGGCGCATGAGATCAACAACCCCACCAATTTTGTACATGTTGGGGTGCAAAACCTTGAGGCTGATTTGGTTAAGGTCCAGAAATTTATCATTGATTTGGCTGGTGATGATGCCGACGAAGAGATTCTCGACACGTTCAAGCAGCAATTTGCCCCCTTGTTCGAGCATTTGGCCACCATTCAAGATGGCACTAAACGAATCAAAACCATCGTCCAAGATTTACGATCTTTCAGCCGTCTTGATGGGGAAGAAAAAAGGAATATAAAAGTCACCGACTGTGTGCAGTCGACCGTTAATCTGGTGCGCACAAAGTATGTCGAAGTGACTGAAATTATCACCGAATTTAGCGACGCCCCTGTTATCCCCTGTCACCCGGCCCAGCTCAACCAGGTTTTTATGAATCTTATCGTTAACGCCTGTGATGCCATCACCGACAAACAGCGTCAGCAACTCTCAAAACAAAACCAACAGCACTCAAAAAAACGGGGCAAGATCATTATAGGTTGCCGCCAGATAGGCACAATGGTCGAAATATCACTTCAAGACAACGGCAGCGGCATGACCGAAGAAACCAAAAACAAATTATTTGAACCCTTTTATACTACCAAAGGCGTAGGCGAGGGTACCGGGCTTGGCATGGCGATTTCATTTGGCATTATTGAAGAGCATGGCGGGACTATTTCGGTTCAGTCAACCGAGGGGGCTGGGAGCGTGATAACGGTTAAGTTGCCGATGGTTTAGAGTGAATACGCCGCTGGTGCGGCGTATTCAAAGGGGGTTGGGGCACGAGACCAAGGTTCTAAGCCGCAAAGCCCGTAACTCGGTGATCAGACAGTCCAAAACATGGACGACCGACATGGATGTCGGAAGTGTCGATTTTGCAGGAGCATAAAATCTACTGTTTTGGCCGAGCATTACATGGATGTACTCGTAGCGTGTCTGATCATCAAATCCCGGGCTTTAGATCCTCAAACCTTGGTCTCGTGCTCCAACCCCTTCGTATACGCCGCAACGCGGCGTATACCCACACCCACCACGAACGCGCCTACAACCCCTTCACCACGTCATAAATCGCCCCCGTCAGCTTACTCAACTGCTCGGGCGTCATGATATATGGCGGCATAATATTAAACAGTTTGCCAAAAGGTCGCACCAACACGCCAGCTTCAACAACCTGTTTTTGAATTTTGGCAAGCACCACCGGTTCATAGGGTTCGCCCACGCCGATT
>JABSOG010000685.1 GCA_013216025.1 Algicola sp.
TTAAGCCAAACCCCAGATTTAACTGAAACTTTGGCGCAATGGAGTAAGCAACATCTGCCAGCGTACATGTGCCCAGACCACATTATCGTGCTTGAGCAATGGCCTTTAACCGCGCACGGTAAGTTAAACACCCAGATGTTACCCATGGGTATTAGCAAGCACGAAGTAAAAAATGAGCCACCGATCGGCGACTTGGAACAGACACTGGCTGAGATTTGGCGCAGCGTGTTGAACCAAGATTTTATCTACCGAGAAACCCACTTTTTTTCCGCTGGTGGACATTCACTAATCGCCGCCATTATGGCCAGTAGGATCAGAGAAAAACTCGGGTATACACCTGATATCCATCTCATTTTTCGTGAACCTACTTTGACCAAATACGCGCAGGCACTGGCGGCACTGTTGCCAGACGCATTGACATCAGTTAATGAAGACGCCGAAGAAAAAGAAGAATTTGTAATATGACATTTGCCCAGTTTATTGAGTTTCTTAAACGTTCGAATGTCGATTTGTCATTGGATGAGCACGAGAACATAAAAGTCAGCGCCCCTAAAGGTGCACTAAAGCCAGAACATCGTGATGTCTTTAAACGTTTCAAGTCAGACTTAGTGCGCCATGTTAAAAATGCACAGCTTGGTGACGTTGACGAGATCGTGGCTGTTTTTAACAAAGACAACCCCAAAGCGGCTTATAAGGCCCCTTGTTCGACGATGCAAAAAGGGCTGTGGTTAACCGAACAATTACAATTAAAATCCTCGATTTACAATATGTCTGGTGCATTCGACATTATTGGCCATTTACGAGTCCCGCAGCTAGCGTTGGCATTTGAGCAATTAATTGCTGAGCATGATGTGCTCAGAACACGCTTCATCGAAGAAAATGGCGAGCCTTGGCAATGTATCGATGCCCAAATCGATTTCACTGTTAATGTCGTCGAAATTGACATGACAGAGTTGGACAAAAGCGTTGAAGAAGAAGCGAAAACTGTGTTCAATCTTGAACAGCCGGGCCAATTGCGCGCCACTGTTTTTCGCGTGGCTCCCCAGCATCATGTCCTTGTACTCACTCTGCACCATATCATTGGGGATGGTTGGTCTTTGCAGATATTGGTCAAACAGCTCAATACCTTTTATACCGCACTGTTAAATCAGGCAGAACTAGTGCCAAGTCCAGCTCATGTGCAATATGCTGATTTTGCACAATGGCAAATAAACCAATTGAAGCGCGGTAAATATCAATCTCAACTTGACTATTGGGCTGATACATTAGCAGGGCAGGCGCCATTGTTAGAGATACCCACTGACCGACCACGACCTGCGAAACAAGATTTTAACGGCGATTTATTCCCCTTTACCCTACCTCAACAATTACAAGTCCCACTTGAAGCCGTGTGTAAAAAGCAAGGCGTAACCCTGTTTATGTTATTGCTTGCGGGGTTTAAAGTCCTTTTGGGCAGATATAGTGATGTAAGTGATTTAAGCATCGGGACTCCTGTCGCTAATCGTTCTCGCCGTGAGCTAGAGAACATGATGGGGATATTTGTCAATACCGTTGTTGTGCGCACTAAAGTGGCACCTAACATTAAGTTTTCTGACTATTTGAACAGCGTTAAAGAAACCGCTTTGAATGCCTATGCCAATAGTGAAGTGCCGTTTGAACAGGTGGTTACTGAGGTTAATCCAGAGCGTAGCGCATCATTTCATCCTTTGTGCCAGGTGTTTTTTTCATTCCAACAACAAGCCCAGACACAAATTCAACTGGGCGATTTGAGTTGCCAACGACGGGCTCACCCTAGCCAAACGTCAAGAGTCGATTTAACCCTCATGTTAAACGCCTCAGGAGACGAAATTTCTGGGTCTTTTGAATACGCTACCGCGCTTTTTGACCGAGCGACGATTGAAAATTTATCGCAAAGCTATATTGCGTTGCTAGCAAACGTATCTGAAAATTTTGACAAAAAAGTGTCTGAACTGACGCTACTCAGCGACAGGCAACGCAACTTACTCGCTAAGCGGCAAGGGCCTAAAACACAGTACCCCAATCGTATAGATTGGCAGGTCACCTCGCACGCAATCAGTCAGCCAGATGCCATTGCGGTGAGTTATGACGGCCAGCATATGACCTATCAGGCACTAGAACATTACGCCAATCAACTGGCAGGGGCCTTAAGCAACAACGGCATTAATAAAGACACTTTGATAGGCGTTTTATTACTGCCGTGTCTGGAGTTACCCGGGGTTCTATTAGCCATCTTAAAGTCAGGCTGTTCTTATGTGCCACTAGACCCAAAATATCCTGATGCACGTTTAAATTTAATGATCAATGACTCAGGTGTTCGTCATGTCATTGGCCTTAGTGATTTCAAAGATAGAATCAATCTACACATCTCATTTTATGATGTCAAAACGTTAACATCACCAAGCAATCACAGCAATAACAGTGTCGTTCATCATCAAAGTGCTCTTGATAAAAGTGATGAGTCAGATTTACTTTGTGTTAAATACACTTCAGGCTCTACTGGCCAACCAAAAGGTGTGCGCTTAACTCACCAGAATGTGCTGCGACTGGTGGTTAATTCAGCTTTAATTGAACTGAATCAAGATACCGTTATGCTGCAATATGCATCGCTGTCTTTTGACGCCGCGGCGCTTGAAATATGGGGCACATTGGTTAATGGTGGGCATTTGCTCATTACTGACCCCGCCCATGTTTCGCCTGCCGATTTGGCAGGTTTTTTGCGTCACCAAGCCATCAATACCGCTTTTTTCACAACGTCATTGTTTAACGAACTCTTTACCCATCACGCCGATGTGTTGGCCAAATTTAAATTGATCATGGTTGGGGGCGAGGCGTTTAACCCACAACATGCGCAAAAGATTATTGAGTTATTGCCAACAGTTAACACGATCAATGGCTATGGCCCGACCGAAAATGGCATTTTTAGTTGTTATCACTTGCTCAATCCCGAAGAAGACTATCGATATACAGTGCCGATTGGCGAATGTGTTAACAATTCAAATATTTATGTCATGGACGATAATCTTCAACTGCTGCCTTGTGGTGCGGTTGGCGAGCTTTGGGTCGGTGGCGATGGTTTGGCACAAGGTTATCACGACAAAGAACAGCTAACATCACAACGATTTGTCTGGCATGAACAGTTGAATCAACGGTTATATCGTACCGGCGACATTGCCCGGTTTCGTCATGATGGCCAGTTAATTTACTTGGGCAGAACCGATCATCAAATTAAACTACGCGGTTATCGCATCGAAATTGAAGAAATTGAAGCGCAGTTAATGACGTTACCCGGGATCACCCACGCCGCCGTATTTTGTGAGGGGGAGGGCGCTGCAAAACACCTAATAGCCTACGTTCGAATAGCGTCTGACTCGCCAGAAAACGATCTCCAATTTGCGCTACTTCAGGTTTTACCTGCTTACATGGTGCCCAGTGAGTTTAGATTGATGGACGTTGTGCCTTTGACCAGTAACGGCAAACTCGACCGCGCAGCATTGAAAACAAGCCGGTTGCAAGCAACCGTTGAAGCGATAACCGCCGCTAGCGAGCTACAAAAAGCCGTATTGAAAACTTGGCAAGACACCCTAGGCGCAGACCAAGTTAACCTCAATTCAAACTTTTTTCATGCTGGCGGTAATTCCCTTACCGCAATCCGTTTATTGGCAGCCATTCGAAGTCGCTTCGAGGTTGCTGTGCCCGCATCTGAATTTATGATCAACCCAACACCCGCACATCTCTGTAGATTAATTGAGCAAAATAGTTATTCTGAACAATTTGAAAGCATCAGACCAAGGCCATTAGAGACCAAACCAGAGCTGTCTTTAGGTCAAAAAAGACTGTGGTTACTGCAAGCGCTTTCCCAAGGGGAAGCTATTCACAATATGAGTGCAGGCATCCATTTTTTTGGCCAGCTAAATATAACGGCTATCAAAGCGGCGCTGGCTGACATGCTAGAACATCACAGAGTCTTTAGAAGCCAGATAGTCAGCGAAAACGGTGTCCCGGTGCTGACTTTTCATAACAAAGAATGGCAATTGAATACTCAAACTTATTCACTCGACCCGCAAGCGAATAAGGCGCATTCATTGACAGATTTAGTTAACGTTGCGGCAACTAAAGATTTTGATTTGGCCAATGATTGGTTGTTACGAGCCAACCTTTACACCCTGTCAGCACAGGAGAATTTATTGGTGTTATGTGTACATCACATTATTTCAGATGGATGGTCAGTGGGTTTGATGTTGTCAGAACTGAGCCGTCGATACGCTGAGCACTGTGGACAGAATATAGAATCAGCCAAAGCTACACCTACACCTACACCTACACCTACACCTACAACTACAACTACAACTACACCTACAACAACAGCAGCAGCCGACTTACAATACGATGATTACGCTTGCTGGCAACAAAACCTCATTGGTTCATCTATTTATCAGGCCCAAATAAACTATTGGTGTCAAACACTTAAAGACATTCCTCCTGCGGTTTCGCTACCCTTTAAATCAGCTGCCAATTCACAGCAACACTATCAAGGTAACGATTGTGCCATTGATATTTCTAATGAACTGTTTGATGGCATTAAAACATTTGCTGCGGCCAATAGTGTTTCGGTATTTTCGGTGCTGTTTAGCGCATTTCACGCATTTATCGCCCGTCTAACCCATCATGACGACTTGACTATCGGTATTCCGTCAGCAGGAAGACATCATCAAGAAACACAAACTATGTTGGGCTTTTTTGTTAATACACTGGCCATTCGTTATCAGTGGGATTTAAACGAATCCTTTAG
>JABSOG010000686.1 GCA_013216025.1 Algicola sp.
CGGGAGATTGGTTGTATCGTAAAATTTGCCACCGACGACGCTGAAGATGGGGCCACCCACTGGGTTGCCTTGGCACCAACCTCGCAAAGCGTGCCGGAAGAGCACGCCATGGTTCAAATTGGGCGGGCAAGTAATGAAACCGAGATACCCGAGATACAACAGGTGCTTTCATCTCACGGTCAAAAGACCATTCAGCCGCCAGAACGGCGCGATAATCACTGGGCCACAAATACGGCATGGGGCAGCAACTATTCCACCAGTTTTGGAGACAATATCAGTATTCGTTATGGTGATGCCTCGGTAGTGAATCTGCCTCAGGCGATTAATATTGTCCGAAACGCCTATGATAACCCCGGGGTGTTAGCCACAACTTACGAGAATACCAGCTTTAACAAAGGCAGTTCATTCAGCTTTTCTGTCAGCGATGATGATGCCCGGGGTCTGGCCAACGCCAGTGTTTCGGCAGGCAGCAATTTTAGCGAAAACTTCAGCGAGCAGAGTTATAACGTCAGTTATACCGACTGTAGCCAGAGTTTTTCAAAAACCAATAAAAGCGTCAATGTTTCCTATTTGGGCAGTTTCACAGAGACAATTGATTATGACAAACCCAGTTTTATCAACGGTAAAATACCTGAACAGAAGATCATAGATATTTGCGACGGCCTTGATGAGGGGTCCAGTTATTACAGCAGTCATATTACCGGCAAGTCGATTAACTTAAGTGGTACTGGGTGCGAGCCGCCAACGGATTATGATCAGTTGGCAACGGTTTATTCCAATTCACTCACTGTGGGTAAAGTGATGAATATAAATGAGCAAACCGGTGATACTACCAATACCTCAACGACAACTGGTGATACTACGAGTACCTCAATTATAAATGGTGATGCTGTAAATACCTCAATTGTAAACGGTGATACTGAGAGTACGTCTGATATTACTGGAAAAACCATCAATATCTCAACAAATACTGGTAATGTGACGAGCGATACAACAATTAACGGCGTTACCGACAATACTTCAACTATTAATGGCGATAGTATCAATACTTCTACGGTCACAGGAAAGACCACCAATACTACCACCACCGGGGACGTGGTCAATATTAGTAGGACCATAGGCACAAATGTCAGCAAATCTTTTAACTTGTCAGCTAGCGAAACCATGAGTGCAAACATTGGTGCATCGGCTACTCAATCCTTCAATTTGGCAGCAAGCCAAGCACTTAACCTCAATTTGGCGCTAAGCAATACACTTAATTTGACCATGGGTGTGGATACGTCAGTGTCATGTAACATTGGCTACACTGTTGCACTGTCTAGCATGTTTGGCGGGTCTTTAAACGCCGATTTTAACGGGGGAACCAAAGTGGTGGTAAACGCGGGGGGACCCATTGTCAATGTCATCCCCAACTCACAAACGTTCGTGGAAGGGATTAAGGCAACCATTGTTGGTTTATTAATAGCACTATAACTATGCAGATAATAAAACCAATCAAATTAAGCCTGATCAGCAAAACTTACGGATTCAAAGGCAACCAGTTCGCCGTAGGCGCTTTGTGTTTTTTCAAACTCGGGGCCGACAATGTGCTGCTCAACGAAAACACCCAGTGGCCCCGAATAACCCAATATCTCAACAACGGTGTATTGCTTGACATGGGCTTTGCCAAACCCAGAGGTGAATTGCTGGTCGCGGGTAAAGCCTTTGCGCCAGACAATCATCCGCTGGAAAAAATGACGGTTTCGGTATCGCTGGGCGAAGTAAAAAAAAGCCTCAAGGTAATAGGTGACAGAGATTGGAATGGTTCTTTTTTCAGCCTCGCCAGTCAACCGAAACCGTTTACTGCTATGCCATTAATCTATCAACAGGCATACGGAGGACCTGAATGTGAGCCAAATCCATCGGGCAAGGGCGTGATCGAAGCGCAATATCGGCACCCAGATACCGGCCTGTATGACTTGCCGAATCTTTACCATCAAAACGAAAGTACCACTGCCGACAGTAATGAACGCCAAGTGGCTGGTTTTGGCCCTTTGGATATTTGCGGGCCGCAACGCTCGGGTTATCAGGGTACTTATGATGAGCAATGGCTGAAACATATTCACCCGGGGTTTCCTGATGACACCAATGCCCGGTTGTTTAATGCGGCACCTTTGGATCAGCAAATCAGCGGATTTTTTGAGCCGGGCGATCGTTATCGAATCAAGGGCATGAATGCTGACCAGCTGATGATTAGCGGGCGGTTGCCCGCGGTAAAAGTGCGGGTTTTTATTGGTCAACAGGTGGGTGACGATGAGCATTTTAAAGAAATTCAAACGGCCATGGATACGGTCTGGTTTTTCCCTGAGCTGTTGTTGGGCGTTGCCATTTACCGAGGGGTAGCGCAAGTCAATGATTCAGACGGACTAGATGTTAAAAAACTGCTGTTGGCTTGTGATGGTGCTGATCACAAACCCAGACCTGCCGACTATTTTGAGCAGGTGATGAAGCTAAGACTCGACCCCAAAACAGCGGCTGGTCATATGTTTAACGAATCGCAATTAATGCCAATCAAAACACCACAACAACAGGCAGAATTGCAAAAACTCTATGCTCAGGCCAAAGCCGAACAAAAGCAAAAGGCCGATGAAATGGCCCAACTGCATATTGCTGCATTGCAGGCCGACAATCCAGACATAGAGATAAAAAGGCCAGCGGAAGAGGCGCCGCCAACCGACGAACCGGGGCCCATTCCACAAGCGCTGATAGACAGTGGCGATTTTGATTTATCACCTTATGTCGAATATGCCAATGTGGCGGCCGAAAAAGCCAAGGCTGAAATGGAACAGAAGTTGGCCGAAGTGGCAGTGCAAAAACAGCAATACGCCAAAATGGCGAACAAAGAAACTGAATCAGTCGCCAGTATGCAGGCCCGGGTTAACAACGTGGTGCATGTGCTGGCCACCGACTTGGCTGAAAATACCAAACCCAAAGACCCCGGTTGGTTGGGGCAATTGCCCATCGACAAGTCGCAAGCCGACAAAATTAGAGAAGCCACCGCGCTGATGGCAATCGGTGAAAGACAAACCCGTCAAAGTGCGCCATCGGTGACCGTATTGTCGGTGCCCCTGCCACCCAAAGGTCCCTTAAAAATGCGGGCATGGGTGATTGAACTGCTCGAATCTTCGCTTTCTTTGGCCGGCAGAGACTTGGCTGGCGCAGACTTGTCGGGCATTGATTTTAGTGGTTTGGATATGCGTGATGTGATGTTAGAGCAGGCCGATTTAAGCGGCTGTGATTTTAGCGGCTGCCAGCTGGACGGCGCGGTGTTTACCGCTGCCATCTTGGATTATGCCCAATTCGCCAACAGTTCATTATACAAAGCCAATTTGGCCCAAACCCGTTGCAAAGAAACCCGTTTTAACCATGCCAACTTAAGTCATGCCAATCTGGCCGAAGCATTGTTTGCTGGTTGTGATTTCAACGATGCCAATTTAGATGAGGTGCTGGCCATTGAGGCTGATTTTGCTTTTAGCACCTTGCACCGGGTGAGCTGTGAAAAAGGCCATTTTGTTCAAGCTAAACTGGCGCACAGTGACTGGTATCAAGCAGTCATTAAAAGCTGTATCTTTTTGCAGCCCGAGCTGCAACACAGCCAGTGGCAACAGGTCTCAATGACGCGTTGTATGATGATTGAAGCCAAAGCCAAAGGGGTCAATTTTTGTGGTATTCGCGCCGAAAAAGTCCAGTTTAGCAACACCGGAGATTTTGCCGAGGCCGATTTGTCTGCCGGATTGTGGCAAACCTGCGGCTTTCGCGGTCTTGACCTGAGTGCTTGTGATGGCCGGGGGGCGGTGTTTAAAGGCTGCGATTTTGGCGAAACCAATTTGAGTGATAGCAAATTTAATGGCGCGTTGTTTCACGGCTGCGTCATGACATTGGCCAAATTCGACGGCAGTGATTGCACTGAAGTATTTTTTAATGAAACGGCGTTGCGCAAGTGTCAGTTCAATGAGGTGAATTTAACTGATTGTGAGATCAAAAATGCCGATACCACCGAAGCGGTTTTTAAACACTGTAAAACTACAGGGTTTAAGCAAAGCCCGTTGCGGTCAATAGGATAGACAGGGGAAAATGAACAGCTTACAAATCATTTACGACAAAATAGCCAGCGGTCAGCCAATCATGGATTTGACGCTGACCGACCAGATTTTTGATGCCCAAGCGCTGGTGGGCGCGGTTTTTCTTAACTGCAATTTTGGCAACAGCCGGTTCGACCAATGTGACCTGACCCGGGTGATATTCACCCAATGCGATTTTACCAAGGCCCGAATCAGTGGCTGTGTACTGCACCAATCCAGTTTTATTCAATGTGATTTTAAAGGCGCAGCATGGCAAAGCGACATCGAAATGGTAACGCTGAGCGAGTGTGACTTCAGCGGCGGTCATTGGCAGGGCATCTCGATAAAATCGTCTACCCTGAACCAGTGCAACTTCAGCGCTGTCACTTAAATCAACAAAAATGACCAATATTAGTACTTTCGGTAGAAAAAATGAAAAAACGAAGAAAAAAATATATCACATTAACCCATTTACGGCCAATGTTCCCAAATGGGAACAAACAGAGTGGGTTGTCTTTGTGACGTCATAGAGCCTCCCCTGTTAAAGATATGAAAAAATGTCGCTCAGTTCTTTTGTTCCTCATAAAATTTGCCATCTTTTGGTCTTTACCAGAAGTCTGTATCTATTTTTTTACACTCAGTCTTACGTTACTGATATCGTTCAATGCGCCTGCCGCACTGGGCAGACCGGCCACCCCTG
>JABSOG010000687.1 GCA_013216025.1 Algicola sp.
GCCCCCGGTGTACACCACCACACCCCCCTCCATTTCCCATCGTACAAATTCCAACCAATCGTAGGGGTTTTGGAAAAAAAAGTAAATTAACCATAGTATTACGTATGCGATTATGGTAATTTTGCTGCCCTATTGAAAAACAACAAAAATCGAAAAATAACAACACAGAGGGGCAAACCTATGTTAAAGGAAGAAACGTCAGATATTGGAGAATTGGTTAGGGGTGATTTGGAGCATGGTGAATTCGCTTCCCCGCCGGCATTAACCGCAGATCCCGTAACACAAAGCGAACTGGTTTTGGCGATTGAAGCCAAAATGACAGAGCTGGGATTAAACGCAACCCAATTGGCGCTGCGGATTGGCTTTTCAAAATCCAAGGTATCAGAAATCTTAAATCGCAAAAGACCGCTGAGCAAAAAGATGGCCAAAGCCTTGTTTGATTTAGGCATCAGTGGAGAAGTGTTATTTAATGCGCTGATTGAAGGCGATAAATAGCGACAAAACCTAACGTAGGGTTAAAGCATTTGCCTGCCATTAAAACCGACATCGTGTCTTAGGGCTGTCGGTTTTTTGATGCACAGGAGCGACTGATTTTTAAATGCCCTATTTTATAAAGCGATTTACGAAACACAAACCACTCTACTTTTAACTGACCCATCGACCAACTTCGTTTCAATCAGATCATCCGCTTTAAGCTGCGCTGCACTTTTTATCACCTGCTGATTATCATCCATGGTAATGCTGTAACCACGTCCTAAAGTCTTTAACGGGCTGACAATATCTAACTGCTTGGCCTGCGTTTCAATGCGGTTTTTATAATCTGTCAGCTTTACTGTCATCAACTGGTTAAGTTGTTCTGCCAGATACTTAGATTGAGACTGTTTGTGCACAATATTGAGCGCCGTCTGAGCCAACTTAAAACGGCTGACCATATGGTTAAGTCCATTGTTATTGTTGCCTATTCGCAGCTTTATGGCAGTGTTGAGGCGCAGGCTCAGTTCATCTATTTTTTGAGCATGGTTGTTGAGCACATTTTGCGGGTGTAGATGCAACAATTGTTGTTCAACCAACAGCCCATGGTTTTTGGCATCATTTAAACGGCGACTCATCGCCCTGCACAGCTGTGCTTTGTACTGCTCGATATGTTGCACCAAAGCACCGGTGTCGGGGCTGACCAATTCAGCGGCAGCAGAGGGGGTTGCAGCGCGCACATCAGCCACATAATCACTGATGGTTACGTCGATTTCGTGACCTACTGCGCTAACAATGGGGATTTTACAATTGTAAATGGCTCTGGCGACAACTTCTTCATTAAAACACCACAAATCTTCGAGCGAGCCGCCGCCACGGCCAACAATCAGCACATCTACTTCGTTGCGAAACTCAGCCAGCTGGATCATCGAGGCAATCTGTTGGGTCGCCATCTGCCCTTGTACTTGTGTCGGATAAATAATGACTTCAAGCTGCGGGGCGCGGCGTTTAAGCACCGCGATAATATCTCTGACGGCTGCGCCAGTATGAGACGTGATAACACCCACCCGGTTAATGGTTTTTGGTAACGGCAGTTTGTGTGATTGGGCAAATAGACCTTGGGCGGCGAGCTGGTTTTTTAGCTGTTCAAACTGTTGCTTGAGCAGACCATCACCGGCAGGTTCCATTTGTTCAACGATAATTTGATAATCACCGCGCGGTTCATAAAGACTTAACCGTGCCCTGACCAGCACTTGCATCCCGTCTTGGGGTTTTATCCGGCAATTGCGGTTGCTGCCGCGAAACATCGCGCCGCGAATCTGCGCGCTATCATCTTTAAGCGAAAAATACCAGTGACCCGAAGCAGGCCTGACGAAATTGGAGATTTCACCCGTCAACCAAATGCCGCTGAACTCGCTTTCGAGCAAGCGGCGTACAGTTTGGTTCAATTGCGAGACGGTGAGGATATTTTGCGCCGGGGCTAACTTTGCCATCTGATTTGTTCTGCTGTTGATTTGGGGCGTCAATTTATCATGTTTGGGCTTTTTATCCAAACTTGGATAGCGGTGGTTTCTGGCTGAAGGTCAAAAGATCTCAACACGGAGCCACGGAGTTACGGAGAAAGAAAGAGAAAAGATCATAAAGATTAAGGAAAAAGGTTGGACCTTATTTGTATCTATTGTGTTTTGCCTTTGCCTTTGGTTTTCGCTTTTAATTCTTCCTCTTTCTTTCTCCGTGGCTCCGTGCCTCCGTGTTAATGGTTTCTTTTAAATGGCCGTAGGCCAAATCAAGAGAAAGAAACACCAAATAAAATCAAAATACAGGTTTACGAAAGCCAACAAATCAACTAGAATTGCGCCGCAACATTTACCAACCATTTCCTTGAAATAAGCGAGATATTGCATGTTGCGGATTGCTAAAGATGCTATTACTTTTGACGACGTTCTGCTAGTGCCCGGCCACTCGACCGTGCTCCCCCATACTGCCAGTTTAAAAACCCAACTTACTGCCAAAATTGAATTAAATATTCCGCTGTTGTCTGCTTCGATGGACACCGTGACTGAAGCGCGTTTGGCTATTGCCTTGGCGCAAGAAGGCGGCATGGGTTTTATTCACAAGAATATGACCATAGAGAATCAGGCTGATAATGTTCGTAAAGTTAAAAAATACGAAAGTGGAGTGGTATCCGATCCGGTGACTGTTCACCCCGATACCCCGATTAAAGAGTGTAATGCATTGGCCAGAGAACACGGTTTCTCAGGTTTCCCTGTGATTGATTGTGATAATAACCTGGTGGGCATTGTCACTGGCCGTGATTTGCGCTTTGTCACCGACCCTGACCAAACCGTCAGCTCTGTTATGACAAGCAAAGACAAACTGATCACCATCAAAGCGGGTGAACAATCAGATAAAACCCTTGAATTGATGCACGAACACCGGATTGAAAAAATCCTGGTGGTCGACGACAAATTCAAATTGAGCGGTCTTATCACTGTAAAAGATTACCAAAAAGCCGAAAACACCCCAAACGCCTGTAAAGACAGTTTGGGTCGCTTGCGTGTTGGCGCTGCCGTTGGCGTAGGGCCGGGCACCGAAGAACGTATAGATGCGTTGGTTGAGGCCAATGTCGATGTGCTTTTGATTGATACCTCACACGGTCACTCACAAGGCGTTATTGACCGCGTTACTTCTATCCGTCAAAAATATCCAGACCTACAATTGATTGCCGGTAATGTGGCAACAGCCGCTGGCGCAATTGCTTTGGCCGATGCTGGTGTTGATGCGGTTAAAGTGGGCATTGGCCCGGGTTCAATTTGTACCACTCGTATCGTCACGGGTTGTGGTGTGCCGCAAATTACCGCTGTTTCAGATGCGGTTGAAGGGTTGAAAGGCCGCAACATTCCAGTCATTTCAGACGGTGGTATTCGTTTCTCAGGCGATATCGCCAAAGCCCTTGTGGCAGGCGCGAGCTGCGTTATGGTGGGTTCGATGTTAGCCGGTACCGAAGAAGCGCCGGGTGAAGTTGAGCTGTACCAAGGCCGATATTACAAATCTTATCGCGGCATGGGTTCTCTGGGTGCGATGAACCAAAAAGATGGTTCGTCAGACCGTTATTTCCAAGACAGTAAAAAAGTCGAAAAACTGGTCCCCGAGGGCGTCGAAGGCCGAGTGCCTTATAAAGGCCCCATCACCAATATCATTCAGCAACAAATGGGCGGCGTTAGAGCTGCCATGGGTTTGACCGGTTGCGAAGACATCAAGCAAATGAACACTAAACCTGAATTTGTGCGTATCAGTTCTGCTGGCATGGGCGAATCACACGTTCACGACGTACAAATCACCAAAGAGCCACCAAACTACCGACTTGGCTAAAAATGCAAAACGCTTAAAAAGGCTGACTATAACGGTCAGCCTTTTTAGTTCTATCTTCTTTTATTAACCGTAGGAATCACATTGATATGAGCACAGATATTCACGATCACCGGATCCTTATTTTAGATTTTGGCTCGCAGTATACCCAGCTTATCGCTAGGCGTATCCGTGAATTGGGCGTTTATTGTGAACTTTGGGCTTGGGATGTTAGCGAAGCGCAGATCAAAGAATTTAACCCCAGAGGCATCATCCTATCGGGTGGACCAGAAAGTGTTACCTTGGGCGATTCACCTCGCGCACCAGAGTATGTTTTTAATGCTGGAGTGCCGGTATTTGGCATCTGTTATGGTATGCAAACCATGGCTGCACAACTGGGCGGCACAGTCGAAAGCTCAGATTTAAAAGAGTTTGGTTATGCCCAAATCGAAATGGTCGGTCAAAACCAACTGTTCAGCAAAATCGAAGACCACATAAACGACAGTGGTGTTGGTGAGCTTGATGTATGGATGAGCCATGGTGATAAGGTTAAAGCCATCCCAGACGGATTCACCACCATCGCCAAAACAGACACTTGTCCACACGCGGCCATGGCCTGCGAAGACAAAAATTTCTACGGTGTACAGTTCCACCCTGAAGTGACTCATACTAAACAAGGTGAGCGTATTCTTGAACACTTTGTTGTGGATATTTGTGGTTGCGAAAAACTGTGGACATCGGCGTCAATCATCACTGATGCCATAGAACGCATGAAACAAAAGATTGGCGACGACCAAGTTATTTTGGGTCTTTCAGGTGGTGTTGATTCATCGGTAGTGGCGATGCTGTTACATCAGGCCATCGGCGACAGACTGACCTGTGTATTTGTCGATAACGGCTTGTTGCGTCTCAACGAAGGCCAGCAAGTGATGGACATGTTTGGCGATCATTTTGGTCTGAACATCATCAAAGTAGA
>JABSOG010000688.1 GCA_013216025.1 Algicola sp.
GTCTGCACCGGCTGGGGTCAGTGCTAATTTAGGTTCGTGGACAGCTTGTCTGTCCCTAACCTTAATTTGCTTTGACCTTTTATTGCTCCTGCATAAAAGTCATACCGTCCATCCATGGACGAAACCCCCTTGCGAAGCCTTCGTTACACCGGCCCCTATCGAAGGGACCTCTACTTAAACATCAGGCTTAGTTAGGGGCCGGTGGAATTGAGATGGGGCTTCGATAGAGGGCTGGAGGTACGGAGGCTCCGCAAGGGGGTCAAAGCATTTGATTATGTCGAATAAAAAATATTTTGTTCGACATAATCAAAAGCATTGACCCCAGCCTGTGATGGCTTCCGGCGACTGGACTATCCCCTTTCATTACAACTTAGCTTCTTCATCCGTCAAATAACGCCATTCACCCGGCGGCAAATCGCCCAGCTCAATACCGCCAATAGATTCACGGTGTAGTGAAACTACTTTGTTGCCAATGGCGGCGAACATGCGTTTAACTTGGTGGTATTTTCCTTCGTGAACGGTAACGAGCACTTCATAAGGTTCGATAATTTCTAACTTGGCTGGGCGGGTGAGTCCACGTTCGTTGTTCAGTTGAATGCCCTCGGCAAACTGGGCTACAGCGCTTTGTTCTATTGGCGTAGTCAGTTCTGCTCGGTAACGTTTGCCGCACTCTTTTTTAGGAGATGTGATGGAGTGAGACCATTTTCCATCGTCGGTAACCAGCACTAATCCAGTGGTATCTACGTCTAATCGTCCGGCAATGTGCAGCTTTTCAGGCTTTTCTATTGAAATCAGGTTTAATACCGACGGATGGCTTTCGTCGACGTTTGAGCAGATAAAATCAACCGGTTTGTTGAGCATAATGTAACGTTCGGTGATAAATGACAGCAGTTGCTCACCTAAATACACTTGGTCGGTGTCTTTGATTTTGGTGGACGGGTTTTTGACTAACTCGCCATTGACGGTGACATTGCCTTTGCCGATGGCGCGTTTGGCGTTGATGCGACTGTAATCGGTGCATCCGCAGATAAATTTGTCGAGTCTCATAATTCTTCGTCTATAGCAGGGGAATGGCCGCCATTATACGTGAGCCTCATTTTTTTATTCAATTTTCTGTAAGTAAATCCTGCGCGGCTTTACTAAGTAGTTAAATTAAAAAAGTAGTGCCATTCCTGCAAGGGTGATATGTGGCACTAAGTATGCGGTATATGGATATACCGTCTTTTCAACTAGTTGAAAAGTGAGTGAAGTTCCACTTGCTTGAACGGAGCGGTTTCCTGCAACCTTACAGGGATGTAAGTTTCAGGACGATAAAAAGGCGGTGTTAGGTTTGTGGCTAAACTATTGATTATGAAACGACAACAGCAACAATTCGAATCGGCTATCGACAGCCATGGTCAGAGTTTTGTGAAAATAGCGGCAACTTATGAAGCCGATGATAAGTTGCAGCAAGATTTGCATCAGGAAATTTTATTGGCCGTTTGGCAGGCGTTACCGAGTTTTAAAGGTCAAAGCAGCCTCAAGACCTTTGTATATCGGGTGGCTTATAACAAAGCCTTTAATCATGTCGCTAAGTACAGCGCAAAACCCAAACACCAGGATTTGGATGATGTGCATGTTTGCCAAACCGACGGACCAGAACAAACGATTCAAAACAACAAAGCCCTCGAGAATTTGATGGTGGCGATTAGGCAATTGCCCGTCATGCAAAGGCAGCTGATAACCCTCGCATTAGATGGGATCAGTTATGCCGATATCGCGATTATTACAGGATTAAGTGTCAGCAACGTTGGCGTGCAGCTTAACCGGGCAAAAAAACAACTTAAAAGTATTATGGAGTAAAACAATGACTAAACATGACGAGCAGTGGGATGATTTGGTAAAAGGTTGGCAGGGGGCTGAATTTGAATCGGCCAGTGATAAGGCGGTGTTGCAAGCAACCGTTAAAAGCAGCGGCAACAAAATCATGCTTGAAACTGTGGTGAATGTGACGGCAGGTTTGGGTTTGAGTGGTTATATCATATTTGAGTTGATGCAGGGTTTACCCTCTTTGATCGATGTAGTGACTTATTGTGTGGTGTTGTTTATTGCTTTGGCGATGACATTAGCCAGTGTTTGGTTCAGGCGGGGTAATTATTCGGCCTTGGCCGAAGACAGTCAGTCTTATTTGCAGTTGATGCTTAAGCGGGTCAATTCAACGCTCAAATTAACCAAAACCAGCCAGTTGCTTTGTGCGGTTATCTTCATTGGGTTTGAAGGATTGTTCGCGACATTGTTTGGCCTATCGTTTTTATCTGGCAACGACATGGCCAAACCAGCAATAGCACTGTCAATAATGGCTTTTATCGGTGTGTTTTTTCCATCGATGTATTATTTTCTTAAGCGTTTTGCCATCAAGGTGTCGGCTGAAAAAGAACGAATAGAAGACATGCTAGAGCCTGTCAGCAAATAGCAGAAGACCGGATCTGGACTGTCCAAACCCGGTTAATGTCGTATTACTCAGCAGCAGTTGCCGTTAAGCTCACACCAGAAAACGTGTCGTATGCGTTAATGCCAATATGCCATGTGCCTGCCCCAGGGTTGTTGACAGTACAAGTCTCATTGCTGCCGCCAATCCATGGACGACATTCATACAAAGCAGAGGTTGGTTGTGAACCCGAGCGAATATACAAATCTGCATCACCGTTGTTGCCATTGATATCGACTGTCAGAGTGCTGGCACAATCAGGCACTTCAATTGTGTCGTAAACCCATGCATTTTTAGAGGCGCTTAAACCGCTGGCGTTAACCTGTACAGCATGACAATTTGCTGGTGTGACTTGCGCCGGTAAAGAGGTCAACAATACAGTGGTTACTTGGCCATTGTCGCCAATGATCACCTGATACAAACGGTCGAACTCACTTTCAGAAATGGCTGTCGCCTCACCGCCAAGAAAACCAACCAGTTCAGGTGTGGTGTTGGAGTGACCCACAACCAATGTATTGCCAGTAAGATTGTTAAGTTGGCTGGCTAATGATGGCAACTGGCTTGGATCGTACAAGGTGACCGGCACCGAGATGGCTGCACTCAAGGGTTGAGCTGTCTGTTTAGTGCGGTTGTAATCCGTTGAGTAAATTGAGCTGATGTTGGCGCGTTTTAGTAAATCAGCAATATTTTGCGCCCGTAATTGGCCTGCTTCGGTTAATGCTGGGTCTGAACCTGCGGTTTGTTTTTCAGCATGGCGGGTTAAGTAGATGATGTTGGCGTCGGCGGCCAATGCTGTTGCGCTGGTGATTAAAAGGCAGCTCGCTGCCACAAGTTGTTTGAACATGATGATTTCCCATTTTTTTTATTAAAGTATTGTGCAAGGTGTTGGTATCAATGATTAAAGCTGACCAAGTGGACAACTAATTATTAGAGTTATAACTCTAAATTAAAAAACAGGTTTTGTAAATGAAGGTTATTTGTCAGTTTGTCACAGTTTGTTAACAGGGGTGGTGGCATTTGGGGGTATTGAAATATCGGTGTCGTTAAATGGATGGGCGGACACGGGGTCCGCCGCGCGCCACCGCTATTTCATATTGGCTTTGGCGTTAACTGGATTAGCATACATGGTCAATAACCAGCGCTGTTGAGCTTCGTCGAGTCCTTCGAGCCGTTTGGCCAATTTGTCGATGACCTCTCCCGTGCCATTGAGCTTGGCATGGGCAGATATATTGCTGTCGAACAGGCGATAATTACTGATGACCTGTTTGTCTATGGCCGCTGCAACGGCTTTGGTGTCTTCAAAGTCGCCTTGCAATACGGTGCCAAAAGCGACATTAACCCGGCCTTTGTGACCCAAAATTCCCTGAGTGATGCTGCGAATATCTTCGTGTTCGGCTTTTTCGTAGCTGCCGGTGGCTTCTATGGCGGCCAATTCTTTGGCTTTGTCTTGGTCGCAGGGATCGATTTCGTATGCAATAGATACTGGTACTATGTTCAACTGCTCTAAATACTCACCAATGGGCATCGGTTTTTTTCTATTGAGCAATAACATCGACAGTACGGCTGGATTGGTGGTGTCATTACCATCTTTGGCTCTGCCTTCGCGTTGGGCTATCCAGACATTTTGATGGTTGTCGTTAAGCGTGTGATGAATGTAGGCAGACAGCTTTTTCGATGCCGTTAGCATTGCACGCTTAGTTTTTTCTGAACGTTTGACGATAAAGCTTTTGTTCAGACGCATCACGTCTGATATCCACGGTTTGCTCAGCAAGTTGTCGCCAATGGCAATTTCAAGTGTGGTGTGGCCGCCTTCGTGTAGTGCGAGATTAATCAGCGCAGGGTCTAGCGCTATGTCGCGATGATTGCTGATAAACAGGGTGGGTTTTGACATATCCAGTTCATTAAGGCCGGTATATGTAAAACCGTCAGTGCTGCGCTTAACCAACTTATACATGTATCTGGCCGCTTCGAGCTGAATATCGTGTACTTTGGTTAGCGAATGGGTTCGTCGTTTCAATGACATTTTCACCAGCCAACGACACAATCCCGGAAATATTTTGCTCAATCGCGGCATTGCATAGATTGCAACGGATGATTGAAATTCTTCATTATTGACCAGGGTTTCAATCACCCCGGCTACCTCATCATCACGATAAGGTCGAATATCACTGTACATAACAAGCCCACTTAGAATCGAATTTACATTATAACGATTATTTTTCACTACAACAAAGCGGCTTTTTAAAATATTAGTCTGAATCGGCTACCTTTATCTATTTCAGACGATACCTGAATGGCCCCGCGATGTTTGTGCATGATTTGTC
>JABSOG010000068.1 GCA_013216025.1 Algicola sp.
CTGGTGTTGCCCAGTGCCGAGGCGCAGGCCAAAGGCAAAGACAAAAAAGAGTGGCGGGTATCTCCCCGAACAGCCAAAAAGAAAAATCCAATCGCCGCTGATCAAACCTCAGTGGATGCCGGTAGACAGGTTTATGACGCCGAGTGCAAAAACTGCCATGGCAAGGCGGGTAAAGGCGATGGTCCGGAAGCAAAAGACCTCGACAAACCGGTTAGAGACTTCACTACTGAAGCCATGTGGGCACAAAGCGATGGTGCCATTGCCTATAAAATTCGCAGTGGCAGACGGCCGATGCCAAGTTTCAAAAAGATGTTGTCCAAAGACGAGATTTGGCATGTAACAAATTACATTAGAAAAACCTTTTCTGCCAAATAAACTGGCTACCCAACGGGTATGTTCAGTACCCGTTGGGTTAATCTTACAACCAAACGCTATCCCACCTTATATTGGTACTTGAAAGTTCAATCACTTTTATCAGGCTTCAATGTGGTCAGATTATGGCCAAGACCCTGTTTATGCTGTAGCGAAAGTGCCGATTTGACCTTTATCTTGGTGAGGTTCACTGACGACAGTTCAGCGCGTAGTTTGAAGGGGTGTGTATGTTTAGAACTATAAGAACGTGGAAAATCCTGCTGTTTCTTTTTTCTCTAGGGGTTTTGGGTGCCATGATGGGGGCCAGTTTATTGGCTTACGAACGGGCACCGTCACCGACGCCCGTTATGCGTGGTTTCTACCTGGCTCAGGAAATGGGCTGTTTTGCCTGTCATGGTCCCGGCGGCGTTGTTGGAGTATCCAACGAAGGCGCATTGTGGGGAGAAACCCCGCCGTTTCGTGCGGGGGGGTCGATCATGTCATTTGTCCAATCTGACACCGAGATCCGCGAGTGGATCATGTATGGCTTGCCCAAGCGGTTATGGCTTGATGGCAAAAAGCCGGGCAAAAATCACCATAGATCCACCTCCAGCGGTAAATCAGCGCAATGGGGAATTGATCAGGGGGTTGGTGGCATCATTAAAATGCCCGCCTTTGAGGGGGTCTTTACCGGCTCACAAATGGATGATTTGGTGGCTTTTGTCAAAGCGGTGACCGACAGCCAAAGACCCATGTCAGCGGATGCTGAGTTGGGTAGAAAAGTCGCCAGCAAACTCGGTTGTTTCGGCTGTCATGGTGTCGCCGGACGAGGCGGAATGTCAAACCCGGGCAGTTTTAAAGGTTATATTCCGCCTTGGGATGGTGACGATTATGCGGTGCTGGTCGAAAACGATGAGGAACTCAAAGAATGGATCCTCAAAGGCCGGATCGAGCGTTTCGAAAAAAATCCGTTGGCCGCTTATTTTACCAATGGTCAAATCATTCAAATGCCAGCGTTTGAGAGTGTGTTGCAAGACGGGGAAATGGAGGCGTTAATTGATTACATCCATTGGTTGAGAAAGGATGGTGAACAGTCTTTGGACTTTTGGATTGAAAAAGAAGCCGGGCCGTTGCCCACCGTTGTGGCGCGCGGCAAATGGCTGTTTCATCGTTCGGGTTGTGCTGCCTGTCATGGGCCTGGTGGTATCGGCGGGGTGCCCAACAAAAATGCTTCTGGTGGCTTTGTGCCGTCGTTGAATGATATGGCCGAACGTTTGGAGTTATTTGAACCAGAGGATACCAGCCAAGTTGTGGCGGTGTTTGAGCGAGGGCTGTCTCTTGATGATCAGCACCTAGGTGAAGTTGTGCCCGAGTTTGAGAATGTGCAAGAACAATACAAAAACATTCGTGATTTTATCATTACTGGCGGTTACCCGGGCAAATCCAGTAAGGGTGATGGCGAACCAACCATGTTGATGCCAGCGTGGAAATATCGTTTATATGCTGATGGTTCACCGACTTCACGCGCTGACATTGATGCCATTATTGCTTATCTGCTGACATTACAGACATTTGAAGATGAAGATGAATAAAAAGGATCGCACTGATGCAACATAAACGCACAATCATCATGATCCGCCCTGAATTTCAGGGCCGGATTGGATTTTTCACCGGGTTGATGGCGGTGATGGGCATTCTGATTGGCATCGGCAGTTTTGTTTTGTTGCCGATATTGGCCGGGGCTTTTTCAACTCAGCGCACCTACATTCCAACCAATCTGCTCGATATGTTGATGTTATCGTTTCCGTGGTTGGTGGTGGGGGTAGGTCTTATTTTTGCGTTTGCGGTTTTCGGCGGCATCTATTACAGCCACCGCATTGCCGGGCCACTGCATAAAATCGAATCTATATTAAAACGTAAGCTTGACGGTGAAATGACCGAAATGATCTATCTTCGTCCCAACGATCACCTTCATGATTTATCTAAACTGCTCAACGACCTGATGGAAGGTTCGGTTCAAACTGAAATGGCCGCTAAGGAAATGGTAGAAACCATTGATGAAGTTCTCAACGGTAACGACAGCGAACTTACTCCAGATCAAAGGGAGAAAATTGTTTCTTGTGCTCAGGCACTTAAAGCGAGTATGGAGTGCTTGCCATGAATATCAAGTTGCCTTTGTTGTTGGCTATGATGATGTTGCTGTCGGGCTTTACCATGTCTGCTCAGGGCGAGGAAGATGACGACACCGAATCACTTGGTGAAACATCTCACAAAGCCGTGTATAAAAAAAATGAATTTCCATCCACCCAAGAATGCGTCGCCTGTCATTATAATCATTACCGCAAATGGACTGTATCGCGTCATGCTTATGCTCAAATCAGCCCGACGTTTTTGGCCTATCAGTCTACTCTGGTCAAGTTGACCAACGGCTCACTAGGCGATTTTTGCCAGCGTTGCCATTCGCAGGTGGGCATGACCAATGGCGAAGACATTATCACCAGCAACAAAAACCGGGATGATGTGGCAATGGAAGGGGTGACTTGTGTCGCTTGTCATCGGGTGTCAAAGGCGTATGGCAAGATCACCGGGCGTTTTCCACTGGAGCCGGGCGATATCAAACAACCTATTTATGGCCCTCGCCCGGGAGACGAGTTAATGCGGGTGCTGGCGATGCAAACCAGACCGTTAAATGTGCATCAGGAGGCGCGTCATCTAGATCAACTTTCACAACCCGGTTTTTGCGCCCGCTGCCACGATGTGCGCTTGGTTAATGGTTTTCGTCTTGAAGATGCCTTTAGCGAGTACAAACAAACCGCCGCCGCCAAAGACGGTGTAACCTGCCAAGACTGCCACATGGGGCCAATACCCGGCAAACCTTCGCAATACCCGGACATGCCCGCAGCCGTGGTTCGCGGCAAGGCTACTCGACCCGCCAGACACACCAATCATATGTTTGTTGGGCCTGACTCTTCTATTGTGCACCCGGCGATATTCCCCATTGATCCAGAAGTTCGCGAATACGCCACTCAGCAAGAATGGCTAGACTTTGATCACAAAGCCGGTTGGGGCACTGAAGCCTTTGAAGAAAGCGATCCGGATGAGTCGCAATTTGTCGGCATTTGGACTGATGTTGACGAGCGATATGCTGCGCGGGAGTTAATCGACAAACAACAGGACTTGCTCAAAGAGTCTCATGAGCGAGCCACGACCTTGTTGCGTAATGGTTATGGTCTTGGGTCGGTGCAGGTAACTAATACCAAAGGCGATTTGGACTTTAAAGTGGAAGTCAGAAATCTGACCGATGCGCACAGTGTGCCAACAGGTTTGATTGCCGAAAGAAACGTATTTTTGCAAGTCACAGTACGTGACCGTGAAGGCACTGTGGTATTCCGTTCCGGTGATTTGGATCCCAATGGTGATGTACGTGATGCGCACTCCAAATATGTTCATGACGGAAAAATTCCGCGAGACGAACAACTGTTTAACCTGCGTTCACCGTTTATGGTGCGCAATGCCCACGGTGGTGAGCGTGAGCAAATTCTGCCGGCCAACTATTCGCTTGATCCGCTGATTTTCATGCGACCTTCACCCACCCCGGCGATTTTGTTTGGCGGTATTCGAGAAATTCGTTTGCAAAAGAAAAGCATTGAAGCGGGCGGGACCCGCTGGGCCAAATATTCTGTCGATGATAAATTGCTGACCGGTAAAAAACCCTATAGAGCCAATATTAAAATGGTGGCGGCTAGTTTGCCGCCGCACCTGATAGATGTCATCTCAATGGCGGGGTTCGAGTATGGACTCAGTGCTCGCGATGTGTCGGAGGCGTTGCTGGCACAGTACCGGGTGTTATGGGAGAAAGACATTGTTATTGAATAAGCGAATCTCTTTAAAACTACTCTCTAGTGCTGTAATGATGGCCGGATTAAGCGGTTGCGCCACGGTACCAGTCAACAAAAAGCCAATCCCGGTTATCCCAGAGGCTGATCAGGCACAACGCACCAAAGTGCCTGAAGGTCGTGGTGCGGTAGAGTTTTACCCAGTCGACGAGGCGATGAAAAACGACGACTCGCGCATCAGTGATGTAGTGGTGGCTTATCCAGCATTGCCAATCGAGCGGTTAACGCCGTTGTTTGAACTCGGTGACGATTTTCTCGGCAACGGGCCGATAGAACCCGGCATCGAAACACCCACAGGTCAAATGTTACAGCCGGGCTTTTTGCTCTATGGCAGTTTACGAACTGCACTGCAAACTTTTGATAATGGTTTTGGCAGCCGGACTGAGCAAAGTAATCGTATAGACTTGCACGGCAACCTGCATTTGTCGGGCACCGAAAGGGTGGTGATCTCGTTCAGACCGCTTGACCGCGAAAGTGGCCAATACACGGGTTACGATTTTGACCACTCAAATGATGATTGGCATGACGAGTTCAACGGCAAAGTCACCCGATTGTTTTTTGAAGGTGAGTTTGGTGAAATCTTCCCGCGACTGGACCCAACCGATTCAGGCACATTGGATTGGGGGTTCTCAGTTGGTAGACAACCCATTACCTTGCAGGACGGCATCTTGCTTAACGACACCGTCGACTTGTTTGGTGTTACCCGCAATTCCTTGATTGGTGATTCGATACCCAATTTGAGGTTTACCGGCATATTTGGTTGGAACCAAGTCAGCCGAAGCAATACTTTTCGTGATGATACCGCACGGCTGTACGGCTTGTTGGTTGAGGCAGATACGGGCTGGGACAGTACGATGTCGCTGGACATGATTTATGTCGACGACAATATCGATACCGGCGCTTGGTATATTGGCTCGGGCTCAACCCAAAGAATAGGCACGCTCAATAGCACGTTTAGGGTCAACGCTTCGATTCCTAAGGATAATGAGTCTTTGGCAGTAGACAGCGGCGTGATATTGTCGGCAGAGTTGTCCCAAACCCTGCATAACAGCGACAATTTGGTTTATCTCAATACCTACTGGAGCATTGACCATTTTACCCCGGCTGCGCGCAGTATGGACGCCGGTTTGCCGATAGCCAACCTTGGCCTTTTATATAGCCCGGTTGGCATGGGCCGTTATGCTGTGCCGTTGGGTCAGTCGATAATCGACACTTTTGGCACATCTTTGGGTTATCAGATGTACCTTGGTGGTATCCGCAAACAATTGATTGTTGAAATTGGCGCACGCACCAGCACCGAATCAGATGCCGATGAAGATGCCTACGGCATAGCCTTGCGTTATCAGCAGGCTTTTGGGCAGCGCTACCTGCTTAGGTTGGATGCCTTTGCGGCTGATGGACAAAACCGGGATACTGCCCACGGGGCAAGAGTTGAATTGATGGTGAAGTTTTAATAAATCTGCTTAGCCCCTTTATTTAGTGCCACTGCGTGTCAAAAACGGCTTGATTAAAAAATGAACGATGATATAGTGAGCGACCGTTTTTCAGTAGTACGTTATTTGACCATCAATTTTTATAAATTAGAGGTGAGACCGTTTGAAAGCCAAATTGACCCCGTGTTTAATCTTTGTTTTGTTCTGCACCAGCCTTTTTTCCGTCACTGCCAACGCCACCGATTTTGTTTTTACCGCCCAGACACAAGCCACAACGGCTCAATTTATTGAAACCCAAATGCATGATGAGAGATCACAAAAGGGTTTTGAAGTATTCACACTCAAATCATCTATTTTGGGTTTTGACTTGGGCCACGGTCCATTTATTGCTGTTCAATCGGGTGACAACACGGCATTTGATGCCGTTGCCTTGGGTTGGAGGCTCGATATAAGCCGTCCTAACAGTGCCATTAGCGGTTGGAACATCGGAATGGGCCTAGTAGTTGAGGCTGACTTTAAAGCATTAACCCGTGGGCTTTTGACCAATGACCTAGATAACAACCACAATATCCACAATCGCCAAAGCGGTGGCACCGGTTTTATTGTAATGACCTCATTCTCTTTCTAAGGATATAATAGCCGGACTTTTAACCCCGTTCGCTAACTATATTACCTATAAACAATGTCACCGCTAAACTTTCAAGACGTTTTTACCCAACTCAATCAATTGCTGATTGAGTTTCAAGCTGTGTGGCGGGCAAAACCCTTTATCCAAGATACGTTGGCATGGCACAACCAATATCCTCAGCTACACAACGCATTGCTGGCATTGACTGATGAACAATTGCAATCGTTGGAAGATGAAACTCGCTTGCTCGATTGGATGAGCGTTTATTTGCCGCAGTTAGGTTTTATTTCACCATTACAAATCCCCCGTTTTGAAGGTGAACTGAGCGACATGGCCAAGTTTGCTGATGTTGGTATTGGCGGCCGCAAAAAACAGCAGATTGTTGGTTTTGCTTCTGTGGTGAAAAACTTCGGTGCCGATGGAGGTCATATTCTCGATTGGTGCTCAGGCAAAGGCCATCTGGCCAAACATCTGCATTACGTAACAGGTCAGCAGGTGACTTGTTTGGAATATGACAAAGCATTGTGTGATGCCGGGGCAAAAGAAGCCGCCAAGCTCAACTACGATATTCGATTTATTGAACAAGACGTGTTACAGCCAATTAATTCAACTTTGGTTGAATCTGCCAATTTAAATACCGCCTTACATGCCTGTGGCACTTTGCATATCACCATGTTAAAAACCGCCACAAAAGCGCGTTCAAGCTATATTGCACTGTCACCCTGCTGTTATCATTTGATTAAACACGACCATTACGAAGCATTATCCCAGCGTGCCAAACAGTCGGCATTATTGTTAAGCAAAGATGATTTAAGATTGGCCGTTTTACAAACAGTCACCGCAGGAAATCGGGTAAAAAGGTTGCGCGAGCAAGAGCTGATATGGCGAATTGGTTTTGATTTACTGCAACGACAACTCACTGGGGTAGAGCAATACCACGCCATGGCGTCTTTCAACAAGCAATGCTTATCTGGCAGCTTTGATGACTTTTGCCGGTTTATGGCAAAGCAGCTGCGCTTGGAATTGCCAAAGAGTATTGATACAGATGTGCTGTTGGACAAGGCAAGGTTGAAGCATCAAAAAATCTTGCGGCTGGAAAAGGTTCGATTGGCGTTTCGCAAAGCAATGGAATATTGGCTGCTGTTAGACAGGGTGTTGTTTTTGCAGGAGCAGGGGTATGAAGTGGATATGTTGAGGTTTTGTGATGAGAAAACTTCGCCTAGGAATACTTTGATTTTGGGGAGACAACTTTCTTGAAAAACGCATAGGATTCGAATGCAGGCTGGTGAAAAACTGGTAATACGCGTGGGCAATCTTTTCTGCCCACGCGGTGCTCGTCGTTATCTCCACACTCTATCTGTTTCTTTTCTAATGCCTTATTGCCCCAGAATAAAACGTACCAAATATATAATCCCGATCAGCCACATTAATATGGCAACCGGCGCATTCCCTCTGGACTTGCGGCTGCGAGGCTTTGCCGCGCAGCAGGGTGTGACCATCAGTAGAGAACTTCATGTATTCCCAATTGCCGTTTTTGTCGTCGTAACCTTTGGGGTGTTTTTTCATCATCACCAAAAAAGTGGGTAGGCCGGGTTTGCCTTGATGTGAGGTATACCCTTCTTTGGCGACCATGGTGCCGATAGCATAGGTTTTGAAGTTGTTTTTGGTCGGAGCATCTTCGTCTTCTTCCTCTTCATCGTCGTCATCATCGTAATCATCTTGAGAGGTGCGAAGATATTCGAGGTAATTTTCGCGATAAATCTCTGGATTCTGATTGATAAATACCGCCACAAACTGGTTCCAGTGCAACGATGACAATTCAAAACCAGTGAGACGTAGCCATTTTTTGCGGTAGTCGCCATACAGGGCCGTGTTTTCCTTAGACGCTTTGAATTGAGTGACATTGAACGGATTCATTGGGGCCTTGTCGGCTGCCACAGCGCCAAATAGTCCCGACAGAACCAACAGAGGGATTAGCATCAAGCGGCAAAAAAACTTTTTCATAGGGTTAGCTCCTGCTGATGGTCAAAGTGCCCTTGACCTTTTTTTTGCGTTTGACTTCAATGGTTTTAGATTCACCTTTTTTCAATTCTATGGTCATTTTGCCATACTTTGGCATCATCAAAATCAGCTGATTTTTATCGCTGGGCACATCAATGATTTTAAAGTCGTAACTTTTAACCTTTTTCTTGAAAGGGAAGGGGTAAAAGTGATCGGTTTTGACGTTGGCGACATAACCGCGCATCTTCGGGTGAATTTTACAGCCGACTCTAACAAGCGTTTCAGCAGGCCAGTCCATTTTCAATTGCATCGAGTTGTTTGGGGTCATTAAACCCACATCAAACTTAACCTTTTGTTTGGCGTCGTTGGCATAAATGTTGTGGTCAAAGGTGTCAGAATTTTTAAATACGATGGTATTGCCCGGTGAGCCGACGGCAATCTTGGTGGTAAAGGCCTTGCCTTTTTGGTCGATCATCGGCTTTTTGGTTGAACTGCCACTGCCGGGTACATACAGTAAACCGGTAAAGGGCGCCTTTTTTTTGAATTCGAGTTTGCCGCTAACCACATCGGCATAACCGTTGATACTGGTCAGTGCCAGTGTGGCTGCGACAATTAATGGGGCGGTGAAAGTGGCTTTCATAATATTCCTTTTACTCTATATAACCCAAACTTGAGTTTGGCTGTTTTCCAAGTCGTTATTTTAGAGATAGGTTATTTGGGGATAGCAGGTCGTTGGACCACAACCGGGCTGGTTAAAGCACCTAAAAATGAAATCAGGTCAAACTTCTCCCGCTTGTTCAGGTGCAGTGGTTTGATTAATTTATCCAAATTCTTTTTGCTCTTGCCGCCTACGTTATATAAATCGATAACTTCTTCAAGGCTGGCGGCTGAACCATCGTGCAGATAGGGCGCGCTAAAAACAATGTTACGCAATCCCGGCGTTTTAAATGCGCCAGTCATGCTTTTTTCACCGCTAATTTCGGCTCTGCCCTTATCGTCGTCACCAACACCTATGTTGTGATAACTGTCGTCGGTAAAATTGGCCCCATCATGGCAATCGATACAGTTGCCTTTGCCTTTAAACAGTTCAAGCCCTCTGATTTGCGAGTCGCTCATGGCCGTTTTGTCACCGCCAAGGTAACGATCAAAGGGGGCATCTGTACTTATGATTGTCCGTTCAAAAGCAGCGATGGCACGTCCGAGGGTGATTTTGCTTAAACCATCGGCACCATAGACCTCGTCGAAGGTTTCGCGATAATACTTCACCGCTTTGAGCCTTGGCAGTAGCTGGTCGAGCGGCATATTCATTTCACCGGCGGCTTCAATAGGCCCCAGTGCTTGTTGTTCGAGGGTTTCCATGCGCCCGTCCCAGAACATCGCGCTGCTCCAAGCCAGGTTATAAATATGTGGGGTATTTCTGCCCAAATCGCCACCCATGGCACCGATACCGCTGGCCATACCGTCGCTGAACCCAAGATCAGGGTTGTGGCAACTGGCACAGGATTGTTTGCGGTTGATTGAAAGGCGGGTGTCAAAAAACAAGGTCTTGCCCAAAGTGATTTCGAGTTCACTGGGTGCTTCATCATCA
This sequence comes from Algicola sp., assembly GCA_013216025.1. Taxonomy (GTDB): domain Bacteria; phylum Pseudomonadota; class Gammaproteobacteria; order Enterobacterales; family Alteromonadaceae; genus JABSOG01. Next base: position 9,898 of record JABSOG010000068.1, read on the forward strand.
GGATATTCAATGTCATCGACATCGGGAGTGGCTAAATCTGCTGCGAAGGTTGAGTTAAAGCCAATTGATAGTGTTGCAATAAGTGCTAATTGTAGAATTTTATTGAACATAGTTATATTCCATTATCGTTAATTGCTGTCTAGTTAGTCCCCGTCGAAATGTTGGACCACCACAAACGTAGTTTCTATCTGCTAATCGGCAGGACGGGTGCTATGCAGCGTTAGCCGCAAGGCTTATTTTTCAATAAGTTGCGTTTTTCATCCCGCAAACTTTAGCGCTTGTGCGAAAGTTGTATTGGGGCATTAAAGCTAGTTAAAAATTAGTTTATTCAATATACTTTGGCAAGGGAACAGGGCAATAAAAGTTACAAAGACAGCCTATACTGAAATACAAGGCTGTTTGGCTCGAATAAATTAGTGTAATTGACTATAACAAAGCAATACCAAAATAAAACCAAAAAAGCGGGAAACAAAATGCACTTGAGCATTGGCAATAAACTGAGGTTGGGGTTCGGCATCGTGATACTACTGATTTCTATCAGTACCGCCGTTAATTACAATTATTTGAGTAACATGAAGAACAGCCAATCCGAAGTGGTGAAGGTGCGTTACCCTATTGTCATGGCAGGTAAAGATCTTAATAACGGGATAAACCAATCGTTGGCCGCCTTACGCGGTTATATGATCTTAGGCGGTGAACCTGCTGCGGCGACAAAATTCAAACTCGAACGAAAAGCGGCGTGGCAGGATATCAACCAAGCGATCAAATTTCTCGGCTCGCTGACCGCAAGTATGGATGCGCACAGCATTGAGAACATCGACAAAATCAACAAAATCCTCAGCGTTATGGCCGACAATCAACAAGCCATTGAGCACATTGCCCAAACCCCCGAAAATCAACCAGCACTAGAATTACTGATCAAAGATGCCGGGCCCAAAGCCGGATTGATGTTGGAGTATTTGGGCCAAATGATTGAAATTGAAAGCGATTTGGAAGCCAATGAAGATCGCAAAACACTGTTGAAGTTTTTAGCTGACTCGCGCGGGGCATTTGCCATCAGTGTTGGCGGTTTACGTGCTTATTTGATCTCAGGAGACAATGTATTTAAAGATCAATTTGATGTTAATTGGCAGGTCAATACCGATGCTTATCTTGAGATTGACGAAACCATTGATATGCTGACAGAAGAGCAGTTAGGTTTATGGCAGCAATACGAAACGCTGCGTGAACAGTTTGCGCCGGTATCGATTGAAATGTTCCGGCTGCGAGTCAGCGAAAAATGGAATATCGCCAACCACATGCTCGAAAACGATGTTGAGCCTCAAGTGCGCGATATTACCACGTTGCTCAATGACATGGCCAAAACTCAACGGCAGTCGGTGGATGCAGATATCAAAGCCCTTGATGATATTCTGGCAACGGTTTATCAGGTGATGCTGATTGCTGCGGTTATCATCGTGATAGTTGGTGTTGGTACTGCGGTGAGAATTGTGCAAAACATTACCAACGCAATGGAGTTGCTGCTCAGCCAGGCTGACGAAATTTCGCACGGTAACCTTGCTGCCGATCATAGCCACGACAAGATTTTATTGGTTCGGGATGAAATGGGGGCTTTGGCCAGACACTTTGTTCGAACGAGTCAATCGTTGAGCAACATGATATCTACCGTAAAAGGTCATGGTATTCAAATGCGTATAGCCTCTTTTCAGGTGGCGTCTTTATCTGAAGAAATACTGTGTGCCAGTCAACAAGAGCAAAATCGCTCTGGTGAAGTGACCGATGCAACGGGTAAACTGCTGGAGGCGTCACAAAGAAACTTGTTGCTGGCCAATGAAGCGCTTGAAGTGGTGAAAATGAGTGAAGAACAGGCGCGTATTGGCATTGCGGCTGTTGACCTGACCATTACCGAAATGGAGATGTCGGTCAGCGAGGTCAAACAAACCACTGTTGAGATTCAGGCACTGGATGAAGCCAGCCAGAAAATCTACAACATCACCGATACCATTCACCAAATTGCCGACCAGACCAACCTGCTGGCACTAAACGCTGCAATTGAAGCGGCCCGTGCCGGCGAACATGGCAGAGGGTTTGCCGTGGTGGCCGATGAGGTGCGCAATCTGGCCAACAAAACGTCTCAGGCAACGGTTGAAATTGCCGATGTGATTAAAGTGCTTAAACAGAAGGTTGAGCAGTCTATTAGCTCGATGAACCGGGCGGCAGAGCATGTATTTGCCAGTCAAGAAAAAGCCGCAGAAACCGCTGCCGCCATCAATACCATCAACGACAGTGTCGCCCAGATCACCAGCTCGAATACTGAGATAAGTGAAAGTGCAGATACCCAGATGATGCAATTGCGTTTGTTACAAGAAAAGTTGGCCAGCCTGTTTGAAACCTTAAGGGAAGACAGCAGCCGTGCTGGTGCGGTATCGATTAACGCCAGAGTGCTGCACAGTGTGGTCGAGAATGTGACTTTGTCATTGGACAAATTCAGCACATTGGCTTTTAAAGCGAGCGAAGAGGTCGAAAATGATCGCCGGGCAGATAAGCGCTTGTACGGTTGTTTGCGGGTCGAAATTTGTCAGGGTAATGCCTCTTATGAAGGGGTAACCCGCAATATTGGTGCAAGAATTCTGGGCATTGAACTCAGTACCACCCTTGACCGCAAGCTACCGGTAGCGTTGACGGTATTTTTACCGCACAAAGATTTTATTGATTACAAAAATCAAATACCGCTGATCTTGCATGGTGATTTGGTACGTGATGATTTTAACGATCAGGTATTTCAATACTGTGTGGAGATCACCAGCGATGAAAATGATGGTCTGGAACAACTGCGTGAGGCTTTTCACTTCTTTGAAGACCATGGTAATGCCTGATTAAATCGGCGGTGCCGCTTTAATATGTGCCACTGCGTAGCGCTCACCCAAAAAATATTTGATAAACCTTTCAACCTTTTCACCTCTGCTTACGACTAACGTCTATATCAACAATCGATGTGCAGTGAAGCGCATCGAATTTACAGTAAAGCAGAGGCCCCCATGTCATTGAGTTACCTTAAAAGCTCGATCGCCGCGCTCGCTTGTAGCGCAATTTTAATACCCGCCAGCGCATTCGCCGAATCCGAAGCCCCCAAAGTCGAACGAAAAAATTACTCATTGCCACGGCAAAACACCGCGCCGGTTCTCGATGGGGTATTAAGCGAATCTCAATGGAAAAACGCGGTTCGAATCGAACTCAAATACGAAAATAACCCCGGTGAAGGTATTCCCGCCCCAGTCAAAACCGTTGCTTATTTATATGAAGATGGACAAAGCTTGCATGTGGCGATAAAAGCCTACGATCCTGATCCGTCAAAAATCAGGGCTTACCTGCGTGACCGCGACACCCTGTGGCAAGACGATAACGTGGGTATTATCATCGACACCTTTGATGACGAACGCTCGGGGTTTGAGTTTTTTGTTAACCCACTTGGTGCTCAAGCCGATATGAGCATGACTGACACCAACGGCTGGAATGAAGACAGCTCGTGGGATGCCATCTGGGATAGTGCCGGTAAAATTAACGACGAAGGTTTTGTGGTCGAAATGAGTATTCCGTTCACCGCGCTGCGTTTTCCACAAACCGGCGAAGCACTCACTTGGAACATCGCGGTGTGGCGTAATTACCCACGTGACAATCGTCACCAGATGTCTAACTACAAACCTGACCGCGACTCAGAATGTAATCTGTGTTTGTTTGATCAAATCACTGGTTTTAAAGACATTAAACCGGGCAAAAATTTTCAATTAACGCCAACGCTGACCAGCTCACGCAGTGACAACAAAGACGGTGTGAACAGCGATTGGGAAAACGGCAGTTTTGATATTGATGGCGGATTAGATTTGCGCTGGGGGATCACCCAAGACATGGTTTTGAATGCCACCATCAATCCGGATTTTTCGCAAATAGAAGCTGATTCGGCGCAGTTGGATATCAACAATACCTTCTCGTTGTTCTTTCCTGAAAGACGTCCGTTCTTTCTCGATGGTGCCAGCTACTTCGATACCCAACGGTTTAATCTGGTGCATACCCGCAACATTGCCGACCCAGACTATGGCACTAAGTTAACCGGAAAAACCGACGAACATGCCTACGGCGTGATGGTCGCCAATGATAATCAAACCACTTTTTTGGTGCCGGGTAATCAGGGTTCGAACATTGCCAGACTCGAAAATCAAGGTGGTGACTCAGATGTGGATTTCAAATCTGATATCGCCATTGCCCGTTATAAGATGGATATTGGTGACCGCAATAACATTGGCGCGATTGTCACCAGTCGTCGTGGCGGTGACTACAACAACAGTGTCGCTTCAGTTGACGGTAGCTATTGGCTGAGCAAAGAAGATAACATCAACTATCAGTTTGCGTATTCCGAAACCGACAACCCAATGCAACTACAAGACGAAGATGCCAACGACAATGGCATTAAATTGGCGCCATCACAGTCAGATCGCGCAATGTCGGTGGGTTATTCGCACAGCACTCGTGATTACAGCATCAGCGCCGGTTATACCAACATTGGCAAAGACTTCCGTGCCGACTTGGGTTTTATGTCGCAGGTTGATTACGAAAAAATCGTCGTGGGTGGCCGTCAAAACTGGTATGGAGACGACGATGATATGTTCACCCGCTGGGGTTACTTTGGTGATGTCGACAAAACCTATGACTCAGAAGGTAATGTGCTTGAAGAAGAAGCGGAGATCCACGGAAACCTACAAGGACCAATGCAACTGTACAGCAACTTTGGCGTAGTGACCCGCAACAAGCTTTATGACGGTGATTATTATGATGAAACCTTAGGTATGTTCTATGCCAACATCAGCCCGGCAAGTGGTGTCAGGGTTGAAGCTTATGGTCGCTTTGGTGAAGTCATCGATTACGCCAACAGCCAATTGGGCGACACACTGGTACTTGGCGGCTCATTGACTTGGCAGATTGGTACTCACTTGCAATTTAACGGTTCGTTTGAAGCCAATAAAATGGATGTCGATGGCGGGGAGTTGTTCAGCGCCCAGCAAAGTGACATTCGTTTGACTTATCAATTTGATATGCGCAGCTACATTCGCATGGTGGTGCAGTACACCGATATTACCCGCGACCAGTCTTTGTATGGTGATGACGTGGATGCACGCAGCAAGTACATGAATACCCAGTTATTGTATTCATACAAAATCAACCCACAGACGTTGTTCTTTTTGGGTTACTCCGACCGGGGTTATCAAGATGATGACTTGAGCAAGATATTGCGCACCGACCGGACCGTATTTGCCAAGTTCAGTTACGCTTGGCAGATGTAACTTTTCTACGATGGGGCTTAGTAGCCCCCTAGAAAGGTCAAAATCTTTTCGCTCTTAAGCCCCTGAACCATCAGCCGCATACCCACTTTGCTCTAGGTAATAAGCCGCATAGCCGCCAGTGACAATTAACAAAAATGGGATGGCTATATAGTGCATTGCGATAGACAAGTCACCATAGAAGTTAATCCATAACAACGCCGCCCAGCTCAAAGACAAAGCTAATATCGCCATCAGTTTCTTTTGTATCAACTTGTTCATCATGCTGTTTATTAATGTGTTCATAAGCTTTCTCCAAGTTTTGTGTTTTAAGTGAATGATCAATCTGAAGCTATTTTAACCATTGCGGTCTCACATCAAAAGTGGCAATATTGCTATAAATAAGGTGAATATTGCCAAAATCTAATCAGAGAGCATTAAAATGAAAAAAATCGTCATTGTTGCGGCCGATAATGCGGTGGCGTCAAATATTACCGGGGTGCTGGATTTTTTTTGGTTTTGCAATACCTTTTGGCATGCCAGTAATGAAGATGAGGTGACAGACTTATTTGAGTGCAAGCTGGTGTCACCACTGGGCAGTGCAATTACCACCTCTTTGTCGATTGTGATCCCCGCTCATTCGCCTGACATTATCGACAGCGCCGATGCGTTGATTATTTCCAGTGCACATGTTCATAACCAGGTAGGCTTTAAAGCCTACCTCGAAAAGATGTCTCCTTTGTTTGAGCAAATCAAAGGATTTCATGAACAACAAAAACCGATAGGTGCCTTTTGCTCGGGGACTTTTGTATTGGCCGCCACCGGTTTGCTCGACAATAAGTCAGCTACCTGTGCGTGGTGGCTGACTGATTTGTTTAAGCGTAGTTATCCCAAGGTTAATTTGTCGCTCGACAGCCTTGTTATTGAGCAAGACAATCTTTACACCGGTGGTGCAACAACGGCTTATTTAAGTTTATGTTTAAAGCTGGTTGAGGAGATGGCGGGAGAGTATGTTGCTAATCAAATGGCAAGGATCATGCTAGTGGACCCCAACCGAGCGTCACAACTGCCGTTTATGTCATTGCAGCAGCTTTCCGGTCACAAGGATGACAGGGTAAACAAAATTCAACAATGGATGCAGGCTAATCTGACTGAATCGTTTTCGCTGGATGATTTGGCCGACCGTTTTGCGCTGAGTAAAAGAACGCTTATTCGTCGTTTTAAAAAGGCGGTGGGTGATACGCCAGTGAACTATCTGCAACGTTTGCGAGTAGAAGAAGCCAAACGCCTGCTCGAAACTACCCCAGCCCCACTAGAAGATATCGTGGCAAGGGTAGGTTACGGTGATGTTAGCACCTTTCGCAAACTGTTCCAGCAACTGACGCAGCTTTCACCAAAAGCTTACCGGCTGCGTTTTAATCTGGCGTTTGCTTGAGCTTTTTACTGCATACAGAATTTGGCAATGTACTTGCACGAAAAATTAATGCCATAAACATAGCAGTTAAATTCGTGTGTATTGCATTCGGCCTCTGTAGCGGCTGAAACCGTTGCGCTCATGCCAAGACCTAAACCGAGTGCCAAAATTGCGGCTTTAAATTTGTTGTTCATATTAATTCCTTAGACTTTTATTTTTAGTTGATTACCCGCAAGGCGGGTGTGTAACGGGTCAGTACTGCGTTATAGCAGTATCAAATCGTTAACTTTATAGTAAAGGTATCAATCACTTAAAAATATTAAATAGAGGCCGAAAATTATCAAAATCTATCTTTCAATCGCCTGTTTGAATGCAAGATAGACCTAATTGATACATAATTTGAGCACTGTTGTCTCGGGTGAGATCGCTGTCATTTTACTGTACAATGCGCAGCACTATTTTAAGCAGGACGAAAAGCCGGGTAGGGCAACAATGAAAATCTCAATGATAGCGGCGATGGCCAATAACCGAGTGATTGGCAAAGACAATAAAATGCCTTGGCATTTGTCGGCAGACCTTAAGTTTTTTAAGAAAATGACGATAAAGAAGCCGGTGATCATGGGGCGTAAAACCTTTGAATCTATCGGGCGGCCTTTGCCCGGGCGACAAAACATCGTTATTACCCGTTCAAGTGAGTTTTCTGCGCCCGGTATTACTGTCGTTCACGATACTGATAGTGCAATGGCAGCGGCTGGAGAAGTCGAAGAAGTTGTGATTATTGGTGGTGGTAATATCTACCAGCAGTTTTTACCTAAGGCCGATGAGTTGTATTTGACTTTTATTGATTTGGATACCGATGGAGATGCATTTTTTCCTGATTATACTGGTGTTGCCCACTGGAAAGAGGTGTGGCAAGAGAGCCACAGTAAAGCTGAGGGGCAGCCATATGATTTTCGCTTTGTTCGGTTAGAGCGAACTGGCTGAGTAGAGGATTTAGCCGTAGGGTTATTACTGGGTTATAATTGCGTGAAAAAATGGGAAAGTGCGGGCGATTATCCGAAAATGGCGGGGAAAAACGGCAGTTTGGCGCAATACAATTGCGTCAAATTAAAGATATTGTTACACTCAAGTCATAAATTATAGGCACGTTTTTATTTTAAGGGGATCAAATGAAGTTGTTATCTGTAGCGTTGGTGACCGTCGCGATCACTGCAAGTCTTGCAATCTCAAAACCAGCTTATGCTGACGCTGCTTTAGTTGAATCCATTTGCAATTTTGTTGCGGCAGACGACAAAAACCGATTACGCAAGAAATTGCGTGGCGCCAAAGTTAAGCTACGTAACATCTATGACGGTGTAACCTGCGATGGTTTGAATTTGTTACAGTTTGCGATGGCAAAAGGCTCAAGCAATGTCGGCAAATATATCGTTAAACGATTGCCTACCACCAAACTGTCCAACGGTCAGGATTTGAAATGGGCCAACGACAATGGCCACGGTGCTTCAGATATTGTTGCCGCTATCAAGGAACGAGCGGGCGGTTAGATTTTATTTTGTGCACTTGTAAAAAAAGCCACCTATCGGTGGCTTTTTTTATGGCGTAGATTTGAGGTCGGGCGCTAGGGAGCGGGGGATTGTGGTCGTCGCTGTCGCGACGAGGGGGTTGAGCACGAGACCAAGGTTCTAAGCCGCAAAGCCCGTGATTCGGTGATCAGACACGGCATAAACTCGTCCATGAGGCCTCGGCCAAAACATCCTTGTTTTGGACGGTCTGTTCACCGAGTCACGGACTTTACATCTAACCTTGGTGCTCGTGTTATAGAGGAAAAGCCACCATCCACCCCGACCTCCACCCTTTGCAACAAGACGTTGCACACCACTTTGTGGTGAAAAAGGCGCAGCCGCGCCGAAAGGCATTTGCTGCTTCGCAGCTCAGCGAAGCTGTAATTTTCTTTTTTTGCAACGATTTGTTGCGTTGGGCGGCGGTCGGGGAGGATGGTGGCTTTTTA
>JABSOG010000689.1 GCA_013216025.1 Algicola sp.
GCAGTGGCAGCCGACACAATCACACCATTGTCGTTTATCGCATTAGGCAAATCGATAGTGTTGCGGGTAAAACCATTATGGTCGTCATCTTGGGCGTCAAAGAGAACTAAATCTGACGTGACATCACCTTGCCTCGAAAAGGCGGTTTGATTACCAATTTTTTGATAACGGCTACTTTGACGGATCACAGCTACGCCAAAATAAAACTTGATGAAATCAAGGTTTGCAGCGGTAATGATGCCATTGGTTATCTCATCGAGATTAACATCACGAAATGCACTAGGCGCCGTGGCACGGACCTCAGCTAACTGAGAGGTCAGCGAACCAATAGTCAGTGAAGCAATATCCAGATTTTGCAAATCAACCGGAAAATTAAAATGGTCAGTAGAAATACCTACCACTCCACCTGTGTTATTTAGCCCAATGCCAAAACTGTGGCGAGTATTTTCTACGCCACCCATATCAACTATTTTGTAGGTTTCAGCAATACTGCCGACAGACGTCAAAGCCAGCGCACCGGCAATCAACGAGTAGTTAAAACGCTTCATTTATACGAATACCCTATTGTAAATCTTCTAATTCTTCCCAGCGGGAAAATGCAGTGTCGAGCTTCGACTCCGCTTCACTTAATTGGTTCAATATTTCTTGGGTTTGTTGCTGACTGGCTTTGAAAAACTCAGGAGAATTGACCTTCAGCTGCAACGTTTCGACTTGCTGCTCCAGTATTTCCAAAAGTCCCGGTAACGCTTCCAATTCATGCTGCTGCTTGTATGATAACTTTTTCGTTTGTGTAACAGAAGGACTGCTGGTTGCCTTTTCGAGCTTTGGCGCAGGCTCACTGGTCACTTTTTCTTTTTTCGCCGTTGCTTTGGTGGGTTCTTTTTTACTTAAAAGCGCTCTTTTTGCCTCACGTGCATCTGTATACCGCTTGTACTCATTAAAATCACCAAAAACCTCTTCAATATGACCATCACCTTCAAAAGCATAAATACTGGTCACCGTATTGTTGATAAACTCTCGGTCGTGACTGACCGTCAACACAGTGCCTTTATAATTGGCAACGATATCTTCAAGCAACTCAAGGGTCTCAATATCCAAGTCATTGGTTGGTTCATCGAGGATCAACAAGTTAGACGGTTTAGAAAACAACTTGGCCAACAACAAACGGTTCTTTTCACCGCCAGACAAAGCCTTAACCGGTGTTCTAGCACGCTTGGGGCTAAACAAAAAGTCTTGCAGATACCCGAGCACATGACGAGTATTACCGTCAATCGTCAGTTCCTGCTTGCCGTCGGCGACATTTTCCTGCACCGTCAGATTTTCGTCCAATTGCATTCGATATTGATCAAAATAAGCGATTTCAAGATTAACGCCCTGTCTGACCGAGCCACTATCGACTTCTAAATCGCCCAACAACAACTTAACAAGGGTAGTTTTACCCGCGCCGTTGGGGCCAATCAAACCAATGTGGTCGCCGCGCATCACCAAAGTTGAAAAGTTCTTCACCAAAGGTGTATCGCCAAAACCAAAGGAAATATTCTTGCCCTCAAACACCAACTTGCCAGAACGATTGGCTGTACTGACCGAAATATCCGCCGTACCCAGTTTTTCAAGCCGCCCTTTGCGTTCAGTACGCATAGCCATGAGTTCTCTGACACGGCTCTCGCTACGGGTTCTTCGAGCTTTAACGCCCTGACGTATCCAGGTTTCCTCTTCAGCTAAACGCTTGTCGAACAAAGCATTTTGCTGCGCCTCAACCTCCAAGGCTTCTTCTTTACCCACCAAATAAGCAGAATAATCGCCAGGGAAATTCAAAATTCGGCCCCGGTCAAGGTCAACAATCCGAGTCGCTAGCCGATGAATAAACGCTCTATCGTGCGAAATAAACAACACCGCGCCATTAAAGTCTTTCAAAAAACCTTCGAGCCATTCGATAGCTTTGACATCAAGGTGGTTAGTCGGCTCGTCGAGCAGCAGCAAATCAGGCTCTTTAACCAAGGCCCGCGCCAACGCCACTTTGCGCAACCAACCGCCAGACAGACTATCAAGATTGGTATCACCATCTAGATTCAGGCGCGACATTACATTATTGATTCGAGTTTCAAATTGCCAACCATTAGAGCTGTCGAGCCTTGACAGTAACTTGTCGAGCTTGTTCAAATTCGCATCAGACGGGTCTTCAGCCACATCATGACTTATGTGGTGATAATCTTTAAGTAACTGAGCAACTTCGGGTAGGCCTTCAGCAATATAATCAAATACCGTTGACGAAATATTCTTAGGCGGATCTTGCTCCAAACGAGCAATTTTCACGCCGCCAACACGGTTAATCTCACCACCGTCGAGCGGTATCGTGCCTTCAATCACCTGCATCAAGGTCGATTTACCGGTCCCATTACGGCCAACGACACAGACTCGCTCGCCACTGCTTATTTTAAACTCTGCTTTATCGAGGATGGGAATGGTCCCAAAACTCAATTGTGCATCAATAATTCTTACCAAATCCATAAGAGTTCCTTACTTTTCAGAGCGACCAGCCAAAAAATCAGCCAGTTGCGCCGCATCAAACGGCCAATTCATCTCAAAACCCGAGTGGGTATTCTTAATCACTGGAATGGTCGTGCCATAAGCCTCAACCAAACGCTCATCATCGATAATATCGACCCGCTTAACTATCACTTTACTGACCGCCAATTGATCAAGTTCAGCTAATAACTGCTCGGCCAATTCACACAAATGACACCCATCGGTGCCATATAACTCGAATTTTACTTCGATCACGCGTGCTTTAACAGCCAACAATTGTGAATTTTTGTATTTCGCTGATAATCAAAATCAATCGTCGACTTGGTAATATCTTCTATACTGAAACCGCCATCAGTTAACAAAGCAGCATCTATCTTGAATCGACGATGATTGTTAGAAAACACCATAGTGCCGCCTGGTGCCAATCGATTCTTTAAAGACAACAACAACTTACCGTGATCACGCAGCACATCAAACGACTCTTCCATGCTCTTAGAATTAGAAAACGTAGGTGGGTCAACAAAAATAACATCAAACTGCGCTTCATTCGATTCAATCCAGCTTAAACAGTTAGCTTTGACAAACTCATACTGTTTACCCTTCAAACCATTAAGTTCAAAATTACGCTTGGCCCAGTCAATATAAGTATTAGACATATCAACCGTTGTGACTGCACTGGCTCCGCCTAAAGCGGCATGGACAGACGCCGTGCCAGTATAAGCAAACAAATTGAGCACCGACTTGTCTTTACTCATCTGGCCAATTTTTTTACGGGTAATACGATGGTCAAGAAAAACCCCGGTATCGAGATAATCGTGAATATTAACCAACAAATTAATGCCGTATTCCTGCACGACAAACGTCTCATTACGCTTGTCCATCTGGTCGTATTGTTTAACGCCCTTCTTTTTCTCGCGCACTTTAAGCGAGATTTTGTCCGTTGGCACATTAAGCACCTCAGGTATGATCATCATCACATCAGCCAGACGTTTTTTGGCCACCAATTCATCAATATCTTTGGGCGCGGCATACTCAAACACCACAACACAATCGTCATAACGGTCAACAGCCACGTTATATTCAGGAATGTCGGCATCATAAATGCGGTAACAGTTAACCTTTTCACGTTTGGCCAAACTGCGAAATTTCTTATCATTCTTTTTCAAACGATTGAAGAACGAATCACTTTCATCAAAATTATACAAAATTGACGCACTGGTCACCGAACCCGATTTTTCTTTAATCACGCACTGACGCTCAGTCAAATCATACAAATTCAACAAACAATTGAGCGGACCATTTCTAAACTTATAATCTTTGTGCTTGGCCAATCGCAACTGGCGAGTTGGGGATACGTCTTGTACGAAAAACACCAGTTTCCAACCACAAAAATGCTGCTTTAACGCGATACCAAAATCAGAATACAAATACGCCAGCTCATTCATTTCGCCCATACGCTCACCATAAGGTGGGTTACAAACAATGATGCCCGGCAACTTTTGACTCTTTTTAAGCTTGCCTGCATCGGTCTTACTAAACTGGATGAATTCACTGACCTTAGCGGCCCCGGCATTGTTGCGCGCGATGTGAATCATCTTTTGATTATTATCGCTGCCAACAACGCTTAAGCCTTCAACTGGCTTATGTGCAGCGCGAGCCGCATCAATTGCAGTTTCAAACAAGTCAGGGTCAAACGAAATGTGATTTTCAAACGAAAAACGTTTGCGCGTTAAACCCGGTGCCATGTTATTGGCCATCATCACCGCTTCAATCAACAAAGTGCCCGAGCCACAAAATGGATCCAATAACGGTTTAGTGGTATCAGCCAACCAACCGCTGCGGGTAATAATCGCCGCTGCGAGGTTTTCTTTCAGTGGTGCACCACCCTGCCCCTCGCGATAACCGCGTTGGTGCAATGACGGACCAGAGAAATCCACATAAAAAGTGGCCTTTTCATTGCGTAAACGCACCTGAATACAAACATCCGGTTGATACTTATCAACGCTGGGGCGTTCACCAAAGTTATTGACAAAATAGTCTGCTATTGCATCTTTAACCTTAAGCCCGCCAAACTGCGTGTTATTGATAAACTCGTTGGTGCCGACAAAATCAATGGCAAAGGTTTGCTTAACCTGCAAATACTCTGACCGCAATACGCTGGAGGCGACTTTGTATAATTGATCAGTGCTGGTTACCTCAAAGCCTTCAATAAGGCGTAAAATACGCGAGGTAAAGCGTGACCACAGACATATATG
>JABSOG010000690.1 GCA_013216025.1 Algicola sp.
TCGCCATGTTACGGGTATATTGTTCGTGCCCTGGGCAATCGGCAATAATAAACTTGCGCTTTTCGGTGGAAAAATAACGGTAAGCCACATCAATAGTGATGCCCTGCTCACGCTCGGCCTGCAAACCATCAACCAATAAAGCCAGGTCAAATTCTTGATCTGTGTTATTAAACTTTTGTGAATCTTGCTTAATAGCCGCCAATTGATCTTCAAAAATCAATTTTGAGTCGTGTAGCAAGCGGCCAATTAAGGTGCTTTTACCGTCGTCGACACTGCCACAGGTCAAAAACTTGACCAATTCTTTGTGTTCCTGCTGGTGCAGGTAAGCCAGTATATCTTGTTCGATTAAATCTGATTGGTGCGCCATGTTAGAAATACCCTTCCATCTTTTTCTTTTCCATCGATCCGGCAGAGTCATGGTCGATTGCTCGCCCCTGTCGTTCAGAGGTTTTGGTCAATAGCATTTCTTGAATGACTTTGACCAGGGTATCGGCCTCTGACTCAACCGCACCGGTCAGTGGGTAACAACCCAAAGTTCTGAAACGCACTTTTTTCATCATCACTTTTTCGCCTGCTTCAATCGGCATACGATCGTCGTCAACCATGATCAACAAACCGTCTCTTAGTACAACCGGACGTTCTTTAGCCAGGTAAAGTGGCACTACAGGGATTTTTTCGAGGTAAATATATTGCCAGATATCGAGTTCAGTCCAGTTTGACAGAGGGAAAACCCGGATGCTCTCACCCTTATTGACTAGGCCATTGTAGATATTCCATAACTCAGGGCGTTGTGACTTGGGATCCCATCGATGGTTTTTGTCTCTGAATGAATAAACCCGTTCTTTGGCGCGAGATTTTTCTTCATCTCGGCGTGCACCACCAAAAGCGGCATCAAAGCCGTATTTATCGAGTGCTTGTTTTAGTCCTTCGGTTTTCATGATGTCAGTGTGCTTGGCACTACCGTGAGTAAAGGGGCTAATATTCATTGCCATGCCCCTAGGGTTTTTGTGCACCAGTAACTCAAAACCGAACTCTTTGGCCATTTTTTCGCGAAAGGTGATCATTTCTTTGAATTTCCAATGGGTGTCGACATGCATCAAAGGAAAAGGAATTTTACCCGGGGCAAACGCCCGGCGAGCCAGATGCAATAACACAGCAGAATCTTTGCCAACGGAATAAAGCATCACGGGGTTATCAAACTGAGCGGCGACTTCCCTAATGATGTGTATTGATTCGGCTTCCAGTTGCTTTAAATGGGTTAAATTCATTATTGGCTTACTCAAAATATGGATTAGAAAATCGGTTTGGCCTTCGGCCTGAAAAAAAGCTTTGCCACGGAATCACCCAGCGTCCACAACCGCCGCCACATCCGCCATATCCGCCAAATCACAATCTAGCAACTGCTTCATTTTATCGACAAAAATATCCGCCGAAAACAACGCAGCCCTTTGTTCGCAATTATTTCGCAATGACAAGGCATACTCTGGCGACATGGTATTTATCGATGCCACGATATCTTCGACCGAAGGATCGGCCGGGCACAAAATCCCCGTTTGTCCATCAATCACGGTTTCTTGAACGCCGCCTTCGTTGACACCAATCACAGGTTTGCCTGCTGCCATTGATTCAACCGGTGAAATACCAAAATCTTCATCCATCGGCAAATACAGTGTTGCCACGCAATTGCCCATCAAATCATGCAATTGCTGTTCTTCGCACCAGCCGGTAAATTCGATGTTGTTATAACCCTTAGCCAATTCATGCAACGACGCCAAGTCGGAGCCGCCTGAAGCCACCACTAACTTTTTGTCTGGCATTTGCATAAATGCTTCAACAATCAACCTGACGCGCTTGTACGGTTCAACCCGGGCAGTCGACAGGTAAAAGTCTTGCTGCGAAACCCAGGTGTATTTGTCGACATGACAAGGTGGATAAACCACAATCGAATCCCGACCCAGAAAATGCTTGATGCGCCGCTGAACATTCACTGAGTTGGCAATGAGTAAATCCATCTTGGAGATGGACGCTTCATATTTGGGCCGCAAATAGGCTATCAACGCGCTTAATAACGGTCTTTGCCATAAAGGAATGGAACTCAGATAGTGATCTTTGAGATCATAAATAAACCTCGGCGGGGTATGACAATATAAAATATTGCCACCACTGCCGCGGTGTTTTACTGCAACAGGCGCAACTGAACCGCTGAAAATGACTTTTTCATAATCGCGCACCGACTTTGCCCGGCCACTTTCAAATGCCAAGGCCATTTTGATGCTTTGCCAACCCTGTATACTGGTCGCGGTAGTCAACTCGCTCAATCGGCCTTTAATCAGCGAAGGTGCAGTAAAACAGTTGTGATCGACAAATCCGACCATTAAATCAATGTCAGGTGAGCCTTCACACAGAGTCAGGGTAAGCGACTCAGCGCCGCCTTTGACCAACATAAAGTCGTATAATATTAACGATGAAGTTTTCAATGAACCTTGCCATGACGAAACAATAGTAAACTCAGCGCCCCAGAGGGTCCAAGCGTTGAAGTGAGCAATATATCAAGACCGGGGTTGATTGTCAGTGATAACAGCAGGATCACGAATACCTTGCTGGTTTTTTGGGCTATTATCGAGCCATCATGAAGAAACAAACCATAATCGATACAATAAATACCAGCATCAGTATTAAAAATAAGTCACAGACTGTCATCCATAAAGGACGTGTGGGTTAAACGACGCGCAAATGCTCTTTGTCCTTGGCAGAAGACGAGTTGTTGACGGATTTTCGTACCCATAGACAATCGGCGATATCTGACGAGGGATTAAAGCCCAGTGGTGCGCTTAACAATAGCTCGCGGACCAGAGCAATATCGGCATCAAACATGGCGCCTTTAAGTTTGGCCAACAGCGCTTGTAAATCATCCCAGTTCATTGAAATTTCGCGGGCTTTCATGATGCGTTTATGTTCGGTACCTTCGACGTTCCCACCAATTAGCAACTCCTCGTAGAGCTTTTCGCCCGGGCGCAAACCGGTATAAGTGATCTCGATATCACCACCGGGATTACTTTCATTTTTCACCGTCAATCCGCTCAAGCGGATCATTTTCTTGGCAAGGTCATTGATTTTGACCGACTTGCCCATGTCCAGCACATAAACTTCACCACCAAGACCCATCGCACCGGCCTGAATCACCAATTGTGCCGCCTCGGGGATGGTCATGAAAAAGCGGGTAATGTCAGGGTGGGTAATGGTGACCGGGCCACCTTCGCTGATCAGTTTTTTAAACAAGGGCACCACTGAACCAGAAGAACCCAACACGTTGCCAAAACGCACCATAGAGAAGTTGGTCGCTGGTTTGGTTTCGGCCAATGCTTGCAACACCAACTCGGCCAATCGTTTTGACGCACCCATCACATTGGTTGGCCTAACGGCTTTGTCGGTGGAGATTAAAACAAAGTTTTCGACACCACAAGCCAGCGCAGCCTCGGCGCACGTCATGGTGCCCCACACGTTGTTGCGAATACCGCTAACCACATTGTGCTCAACGATAGGCACATGTTTATAAGCCGCGGCATGATAAATGGTGTTGACCGCGAACTGCTTGATCACATTTTCAATAAAGGGTCGGTCAATAACGCTGGCCAGTATGGGCACTATCTTGACGGACAACTCGGCTTTAACCAACAATTCGTTCAATTCTTTTTCAATGGAATACAACGCCAGCTCTGAGGCTTCAAACAATACCAGACTGACCGGCTGCTGAGCGATAATCTGGCGACACAATTCAGAACCAATAGAACCACCTGCACCGGTGACCATAACATTTTTATTTTCGATACAACGGCGAAACAGGTGATTGATGGGTTTAACGGGTTCACGTCCCAGCAAATCAATAATATCAACCCTTCTGAGGGTATCGACCTGCAATTTACCACTGACCAAATCGGCTGAACCTGGAATGGTCAATACTTCTACAGGCAATTTTTCTAGTTGGTTCAACAAGGTTTTTCTACGCTTGGCACCAGCGCTGGGTAATGCCAGTAGTAGTTTTTTGGCTTGATGCTTGTCGATAATATCCGGCAGTGAATCACAGCCGTGGACCCTGATGCCGCTAACTAGCGTGTTGTGTAATTCTATATTATCGTCGATGAAAGCCACCGGGTCGTATTCAGCACCATGCTGCAACGACAAACCGAGCTGGCGCCCGGAAGCACCAGCACCATAGATCACAACCGCTGTTTTACGTTTGCCATTTTTGGCATTGATCCAGCCTCTAATCATCAAACGTGAACCACCAACAAATATCAGCAGCACAGATGAATATATAAAGGGTACCGAGCGAGGCATTGGCGCTTTGAGAAAATAAGAGGCGATAACCAGCAAAATACCGGAAATTAACGAACCGACAAAGATGGTAGATAACGCTTTGGTATCAATAAAGCGAATAACGGCCCGATATAAACCCAACCGGATCCAGACAACGATAGTACAAATAGCGGTGACGCCAGCAGAATAATACAGCTCCAGCGATAACCAGCTTTCAATCTTGTCACGGATCATAAACGCGCTGAGCAGCGCCACTGTAATAAACAGGGTATCAACGATGACAGAAATAGCCCTTTTGTAAACTCTGGGTATCTCGAAAAAACGAAAAATCAAATCTTGCAACATTGCACTTACCTTTGAAGAAGCCTGTCCACTGGCCTATGTCGACACGATAGTCAAAAAATCGATAAGAAACATTGTGATGGATGACGTCAGGGGCCTGAAAACCGGGGGTCG
>JABSOG010000691.1 GCA_013216025.1 Algicola sp.
CAAAGAACGGGTTTATTCCTTTAGAGACAAATACCACCGCTGGGAGCCAAAAAACCAGCGCCCTGAGTTGTGGAATATCTACAACGGCCAAATCAACAAAGGCGAAAGCATCCGCGTATTCCCTTTGTCAAACTGCACTGAGCTGGATATTTGGCAATATATATACCGCGAAAGTATAGAACTGGTCCCGCTGTCTTTCGCAAAAAAACGCCCTGTTGTAGAGCGTGACGGCATGAAAATCATGGTCGATGACGAGCGTTTGCCATTGGCAGATAAAGACGAGCCAAACATGGAGTCTGTTAGATTCAGAACACTGGGCTGCTATCCACTCACCGGCGCGATTGAATCCGAGGCTGACACCTTGCCAAAAATCATCGAAGAAATGTTGTTGTCGACCACATCAGAGAGACAAGGTCGAGCCATTGACAAAGATTCTGCTGGCTCCATGGAAATGAAAAAACGTGAGGGGTATTTCTAATGTCACAAGCACAAGCTATTGATAAAAGTACGATTAACAACAGTGGCGCTGAAAAACGCACCAATAACGACATCGACATTACTAACTATTTAAACGACCAACAAAGCAAAAGCCTGTTGCGTTTATTGACGTGCGGCAGTGTTGACGATGGCAAAAGCACCTTAATTGGTCGCTTGTTACATGACTCTCATCAACTGTACGAAGATCAGCTCGAAACGTTGCAAGAAGAAAGCGCAAAGATAGGCACCACAGGTGATACTCTCGATTTCGCCCTGCTGGTCGACGGCCTGCAAGCCGAACGCGAACAAGGCATCACCATTGATGTGGCGTATCGTTACTTCTCTACGTCAAAGCGAAAGTTCATCATCGCCGACACCCCGGGACATGAGCAATACACTCGCAACATGGCCACCGGTGCATCAAACTGTGAGCTGGCCATCATCTTGATTGATGCCCGCTATGGTGTGCAAGTACAAACCAAACGACACAGCTTTATCTGCGACCGTTTGGGCGTAACCCAATTTGTCATTGCCATCAACAAGATGGATTTGATGGATTATTCTGAGCAGACTTTTGAACAAATAAAAGCCGATTATTTGGATTTTTCCAAAGACTTAGACGTGCAAAACGTCAGCTTCGTGCCAATGTCGGCCTTAAAGGGCGAAAACGTGGTTGAGCCTGCGCAAACCATGCCTTGGTATAAAGGTCAGCCTTTGTTATCACTGCTTGAAGATACTGAGCTTGAAGGTGTAGGACAACAACAAGATGTTATCCCCGAAGCCAGATTCCCAGTGCAATATGTTAACCGTCCTAACCTCGATTTCCGTGGATTCAGCGGCACACTCTCTGGCAGCAAAATAACGGTTGGCACCGCCATCAAGGTATTGCCATCGGGTCAGCAATCGACCATCGCGTCCATTGTTGATTTTCAAGGTGAGCATCAAAGCGCTGAACCCGGACAAGCAACGACCCTCACCCTGACGACAGAAATCGACATCAGCCGTGGCGATGTCATTGTCCCTGCCGACAGTAAAATGTCAGTATCAAACCGCTTTACAGCGACTCTGGTGTGGATGTCTGAAGAGTTGCTGACACCAGGCAAGAGTTATGACATCAAATTGGGCAATAAAAAGACCACCGGCAGCGTGACCAGTATCGACCATCAGGTGAATGTAAACACCTTGGCTCGTTCGGTCGATGATGCTGCAACCAGCGCATTGGCCTTAAACGAAATCGGCTCGGTGCAAATCGAACTGACACAAGACGCGGCGTTTGACACTTATCGTCAAAACCGTCAAACCGGCAGCTTCATTATGATTGACCGTTTGAGCAACATCACTGTTGGGGCCGGTATGATTGAAGCGCCCATAAATGCCGCTCTTAATACAGGAAGTAAGGGTGCTGACGATGCAGGCAATACCAGTGCCAGTGAATTTGAGCGTGATTTGAATGCGCTGGTTCGCAAGCATTTCCCGCATTGGCAAGCACTGGCCATCTAGTCATGACAACACCAATGACTTTGCCAGGATTTGAACAGCTGTCTTTGATAGCAATCATGTTGAGTTTGGTGGTGGCACTTGTCAGCACTAAGCTCAGTCCTGCGCTGTTGTTTTTTACCGCCATCACGGTCAGTTTTGTGTCTGGGCTTATCGAGCTCGACGTGATGCTGGCCAACTTTACCAACGTGTCACTTATTACCCTGATGATGCTGTTAACGGCCTCATTGGCGATAGAAAAAACCCGACTGGTCGGCTGGCTTGCCGCGCAGATTGCCAAAGGCAGTTTGACCCATTCGATCACCCGACTGGGCATATCCACCGCTTTATTGTCTTCGTTTACCAATAATACCGCCGTGGTTGCCACCATGATCAACGCGATTAAAGAAAACCCCACTCACGCCCCATCGAAGTTGCTGTTGCCGCTGTCGTACACTGCAATTTTGGGTGGCACATTAACCCTGATTGGCACCTCGACCAACTTGATTGTCAACGGCTTTGTACAAGACGCCGGGCTTAAACCGCTAGGCTTTTTTGATTTTACCCTAGTCGGTTTGTCCGTATTAACGGTGGGTCTTATTGTGATCATCTTGTTTTCGCGCCGCCTGCCCGACAACGACAGCCAAACCGAAGAGCAAGCCCCTTTTTATCTCGAAGCCAAAGTGACCAGCCGCTCTAAGACCATCGGAAAAACGGTAGAAGAAAACAAACTACGTCACCTTAAATCGCTATTTTTGGCCGAGATCATTCGTGATGGAAAACACATAGTGCCCGTTTGCCCGCAAGAAAAATTACTTCAAAACGACGTATTGTTGTTTGTCGGTGATATCAACAGCGCCCACGAACTTGCGCAGTTAAACGGCCTGCAATTAGTCAACCCCGACCACAACCTTAGCCCGACCGACGAACTGGTTGAAGTGGTGATCAGCCACAGCGGCCAAATTGCCGGAAACACCTTAAAACAGGTGAAATTTCGCGAAAAATTCGATGCGGCGGTTATCGCCATTCGCCGTGGTCATACCCGCCTTGAAGGGGGCCTTGGTAGCATCAAACTGCAACCGGGCGATTCACTGATCCTCGCCCCCGGATCAGAGTTTAAGAACAAAAAACTCAACAAAGAATTTGTTTACGTCAGCGGCATAGAGCTCAAACAATCGCTGAGCCTTAAAACCAGTATTTTGGTGATCGCTGGATTTCTCATCACCATTATCGCCTCGATTGCTGAAATATTGCCCCTCGAAAAAGGCCTACTGGTCTTGCTGGCCGTCTATATCGGCACCGGCATTGTCACCACCACTCAAATCCGCAGACGTTTTCCGCTGGAATTGTTCATCATCGTCGGCTCGGCCATCGGTTTGGCACAGCTGATGATCAGCACCGGCGTTGCAGATTTAATCACCGAAGTCTTGATTCACTACATCAACGGCTGGGGCGTACTCGGTGCGTTTATCGCAGTTTATTTCATAACGCTCATTTTCACCGAATTAATCACCAACAATGCCGCTGCCGCGCTGGTTTTTCCCATCGCCTACAGCTTGGCCATCAGCTTGAACGCCAACCCGATGCCATTCATCATGGCCGTGGTGTTTGGCGCATCGGCCAGTTTTATTTCACCCTATGGTTATCAAACCAACCTGATGGTATACAGCGCAGGCAACTATCGCCTCAGTGATTATTTGAAATTGGGGATCCCGACATCCATCGCGTACACCGCAACCGCGTTATTTATGATCCCGATTGTATTTCCTTTTTAATTTAAAGAACGAGAACAACCATGAAAGAATCCCCCGCCGTCACAGAAAATGTAGTTTGGCATCAGCACAAAGTAGACAAAACCCAACGACAGCAACAAAACGGCCATCAATCCGCTATTTTATGGTTTACCGGCTTAAGCGGTTCTGGCAAATCGACCATCGCCGATGCGCTTGAACAGTCGTTGCACCAACGAGGTATCAAAACTTACCTGCTTGATGGCGACAACGTCAGACATGGCTTGTGTGGTGATTTGGGTTTCAGTGACAACGATCGCCAAGAAAATATACGCAGGGTAGGAGAAGTCGCCAAACTAATGAGCGATGCCGGACAAATCACCCTGTCGGCTTTTATCTCACCCTTTAGAAAAGAGCGTCAAGACGTACGTGACCTGGTTGCAGACGGTGAATTTATTGAAGTGTTTGTCGACACCCCTTTTGAAGTGTGTGCCAAGCGCGATCCCAAGGGGTTATATGCCAAGGCACTCAGAGGCGAAATAAAAAACTTCACGGGCATTGACTCCGATTACGAAGCACCGCAAAATCCTCAAATACATTTGCACACCGACCAACAAAGCGTCGAACAAAGTGTAGAAAAAATAACCACCTATCTTGCCAACAAGGGGATCATCAATGGCTGAACGACAAGCACTGTTAAGCGCAATAAAACAAATTGGATTAAACGCCGGTCTTGCGATCATGGAGATTTACCAGCGGGACTTTGAGATTGTCGAAAAATCCGATGCCAGCCCCCTGACCGAAGCCGATTTGGCCGCGCACAACCTCATTTGTGATGCACTTAAAGCCCTGACACCCGACTTGCCTATTTTGTCAGAAGAGTCAGCCAAAATAGACTGGCAAACCCGCCAAAGCTGGCAGACTTATTGGCTAGTCGATCCACTGGACGGCACCAAAGAATTCATCAAAAAGAACGGCGAATTCACCGTCAACATCGCGCTAATAGAAAACCACCAACCGACATTGTCAGTGGCGTACGCCCCGGTACTCGAAAAGCTCCATTTTGCTGACATACACATCGGCAGC
>JABSOG010000692.1 GCA_013216025.1 Algicola sp.
ATGCCGACACATAAACCTGTAACCAGACTGACAACCGTTTTAATCACCAGATAACTGTTGACTGCATCCAAAAAACGGTCGATGTGATGCATTTTATGGGTAGGGTCTTTTAAGGCGCCATGCACTTTGCCCGGAATGCTCGGGGCTTCGAACAGCATAAAAATGACGGTAAGAATAATCAAAAACAGGTTAGCCATGACATTGCCCAAGCCCTTGAGCATATTGGCCACCAGTGACATTGCAGCGCCCGGATTAAAATGTTCGGTCACCAAATCTTGATTAAGCTGAATATTATAGGCCGCCAATTGCTCGCCAATCCAGCCCAATTGTTCAGTGAACTTTTCGGTATATTTGGGGATTGATTGTGAAAATTCCGTCAACGATTGTCCAACCAAACCGGCAATCGACAAACCAACGCCCAAGATCATCAAGATCACCGCAAAAATCGAAATGGCCCGAGGGACTTTCCACTTGACCAACCGGTTGATCACCGGGTTACAGGTGATGGCGATAAAAATCGACAATAAAAAAGGTACTATCACCGCTGTTGCCGCTTTTACCCCGGCCAGCACAATCACCAATGCTGCGAGGACCAATAGCGTATTGGTTGCGGTACCTGATTTGTTTTGTATCATTGTGTGCACCTTTTATTTGTTATTTTTTACTTGCCAATAGCAGCAATCCCCTGCCTAATGTGAGGATAATCCCAGAAAAATCAATGAATCGCAAATTATGACGCTAAATCAAGCCACTATCAGAATAAAAAACCTGCGCTTGCGGACTTTTATCGGCATCAATACCGACGAAATTAAGAATAAACAGGACATCATTGTCAACGTAAGAATAGACTACTGCGCCAATCAGGCAACAGAATCAGACAACATGGATGACGCCCTGAACTACCGAACGATCACTAAAAAAATCATCGAACGGGTCGAAAACAACCGCTTTTCATTGCTCGAAAAACTCACCCACGACATTTTATCCATTGCCAGCGAACATAACTGGGTGAAATCAGCCGAGGTGGAAGTCGACAAACCTCATGCGTTACGGTTTGCTGATTCGGTTTCGATGAGCTTGAGTTGTAATAAGGGTTGATTTTAGCCATATCCACCAAACTTTGGCGATATTGATTGAAAAGCGCGAGTAATAGTGCCCTTCGTTAAAATTTTGAAACAATAAAATGCTTTAAAATCACGGGCTTGAAGTTTATTATACATCTGGCACATGTTGTGCATTTGCAACCCCACTTACTACTGGCATGGTGCTTAACTAAAAAGAAGCGCATGTGCCATTGCAACGGCTTTCAAAGGACATAATGATGAACTCGACCAACAAATTTACCAAACTGTTATTGGCTTCCTCCATCGCGCTGGCTTCGTTGAACTTAACCGGCTGCGGAGACGTTCAAGCCTCTGCCGATAAAAAAGAGGTAAAAGAAGAAATCGTTTCTGTACCAGTTGAAGTGGCCAGCACCACCGCAGGTTCTATCTCTTACAATTATTCAAGCACCGCTGTTTTAGAAGCCAAAGAAGAAGCTCAAGTGGTCAGTAAGGTTTCAGGTATTTTGCAAAACCTTTATGTCGAAGAAGGTGATTATGTTGAAGTCGGTCAAATCTTGGCCAAAATCGAACCCCAGCGTTATCAGTTAAGCCTCAATAAAGCCAAAGCCGAATTGGCACAAATCAAAAGCGAATTAAACCGCATCGAAAAAGTTCACGGCAAAAATCTGGTCAGTGCCGACACTTACGAGAAACTCAAATGGCAGTATGAATCAAGCAAATCAGCTTTGGATATCGCCAAACTAAACCTCAAAGAAACCGAGGTGATTGCCCCTATCTCAGGCTTTATCGCCGAACGATATGTCAAAGTGGGCAACGTTGTACAACAGCATCAGCTACAAAGCATGTTTCATATTGTGCAGCAAAAACAATTGCAAGGTATGGTACATTTGCCAGAGCAGCAATTACGACACGTAAAAGTTGGCCAGAAAACCACGCTGATTTTGGCCGCCATCGGCGATACCCCAGTCAGCGCTGTGGTTGAACGTATCAGCCCTATCGTTAACGCGAAAACAGGCACATTTAAAGTCACGCTTAGCGTCGACAACACTGACGGCAACTTAAAGTCTGGCATGTTCGCTGAGGTCAGCATTAAGTACAACACCCATGACAACGCCATGTTGATCCCACGTAAAGCCGTTATCTCGATGGACAACAAACACACGGTTTACTCTGTCGCAGACGGTAAAGTGACCAAGCAAGAAATTACTGTAGGCTTCCAAGAAGGTCTATTTGTTGAAGTGTTGGCTGGACTGACTATCGACAGTAAAGTCGTTACCGCTGGACACAGCAACCTCAAAGACAACGCCAACGTTCAAGTGATTAAAACCATCTAATCGCTAACCAACACTAAAATCGCTTTACTTGAATTAGAACCTGAATCGCTTTTGATTTAAAAAAGAGTAACAACCACGAAAATTTGCCTAAGCTTGATGAAACCGTTAGGCAGGTTTTCGGTTGTGTTTTTGCGCACCTGAAAAAAAATCCACACACTTTCAATACCCCCATGAGGCTTATCCCATGAAACTTGTAGATGTCGCTGTTCGGCGCCCCGTCACTATCTGGATGTTTATCGCTGCAGTCATTTTGTTTGGCCTGGTATCGCTGTCCAGACTATCAATCAATCTGTTACCTGAATTGTCATACCCAACCCTGACCATCCGCACCGATTATGTCGGGGCCGCGCCATCCGAAGTAGAACAATTGGTGAGCAAGGCGATTGAAGAAACCGTGGGCACCGTCAAAGGCATTCGCTCCATAAATTCAATTTCTAAAGCCGGTCAGTCAGACGTGATACTGGAGTTTGAATGGGGCGTGAAAATGGATTTGGCGAGTTTAGAGGTGCGCGAAAAACTCGACATTTTACAATTGCCGCTCGACGTGAAAAGCCCGTTGTTGCTCAAATTCAACCCCAGTCTCGACCCCATCATGCGACTGGGTCTTAAAAGCAACATTAGCGAATTTGACGAAAGCCAGCGCGGCAACCTCAAAACTCAGCGAACTTACGCGCAAGAACAGGTAAAACGCAAACTAGAATCCCTGCCCGGTGTGGCCTCGGTCAAAATTGGCGGTGGTTTAGAGCAAGAAATTCAGGTGTTGATTGACCAACGCCGTGCCAGTCAGTTGAATATTCCAGTGAGCACCATTGTTGCCCGGTTAAAGAGCGAAAACATCAATCAGGCCGGGGGCAAGATCGAAGACGGCAGCCAGTCATTTTTGGTTCGTACCCTAAATCAATTCGAATCACTCGATGATATTCGCAACATCTATGTTGCCCGGCGCGATGACAAAAACATCCGTCTGTCAGACATCGCCACCATCACCGATTTCCACAAAGAACGGACCTCAATTACTCGGGTAAACGGCAGTGAAGCCATCGAAATTGCCATTTATAAAGAAGGTGACGCCAACACAGTTGAAGTGGCTAGGCGCGTCAAAAACAAACTCAAGCAACTGGACAAACTGCTACCTGAAAAATATGAGCTGGCGCTGGTTTATGACCAATCAATTTTCATCGACAACGCCATCACCGAAGTTAAAACTGCCGGTTTAATCGGTGGCCTGCTGGCCATGCTAGTGCTGTTTTTCTTCCTTAAAAACATCTGGTCGACGTTGATTATTTCTATCTCGATCCCAGTTTCAATCATTGCCACATTTAACTTAATGTACGGTAACAGCATCAGCCTTAACATCATGAGTCTTGGTGGTATCGCACTGGCAGTCGGTTTGTTGGTTGATAACTCAATCGTGGTATTAGAAAACATCGCGCGCCGCAAAGCCGCAGGCGAATCAGCAAAAGATGCCGCAATCAAAGGCACCAAAGAAGTGGCGATGGCCATTACGGCATCAACCCTAACCACCATGGCCGTTTTCTTTCCGCTGGTGTTTGTTGAAGGGATTGCCGGACAGTTGTTTAGCGATCAGGCCCTGACCGTCACCTTTGCCCTGATGGCCTCGCTTATCATCGCCATCACGCTTATTCCGATGCTCTCGGCACGAACAATTAAAGACGCCAGTGATGCAAGTCACGACGAGCCTGACGATTTTGTCAAACCCAGCCCAGCCCCGCAAAAGCCCAGTAAAGGTTGGAGACTCCTTTTGTGGTATCCAGCACTACCGTTTAAGTTGTTGTCTCGTGCATTGTTTCACTTTTTGCCTTTGGCGCTGCTCACATCGGTATCGTTCATTTTCAAGGGGTTGAGTTTTGTCTTTGGTAAAGCTTTTGCTCCGCTGTTATGGACCTTCGACAAGCTTTACAATGCCTTTGCCAAAATTTATGCCGCCACTTTAAAACTGGCATTGGCCCAACGTACAGTGTTCATCACGTTAATTATTGGCATTTGCGCCAGTGCCTTTTTACTGTTGCCCAAAATTGGCATGGAGCTTATCCCGTCAATGTCGCAAGGCGAATTCTTTGTTGAGGTGACCCTGCCGGCCGGCACCCCTCTTGAGCAAACCGACCAAACCATTAAAAAGCTGGCTGATATAGCCACCAAACACCCCATGGTAAAAAACAGCTATGCACTGGCTGGCACCGGCAGCTTGATGAATGCTTCTCCCGCACAGGGTGGCGATTACTGGGGCCGTTTAAACATCGTGCTGAAAAAAGACGCGACTTTAAGCGATGAACAAGCTGTAGCAACACAATTGCGTCAGGCCATTGCCAAAATGCCAGGTGTTCAAGCCAAGTTCGACAAAACGGAG
>JABSOG010000693.1 GCA_013216025.1 Algicola sp.
CAGCCAGTCGCCTAAGACCTTGATCAGTGATGGCCAGCGCATCGAACAAATTTTGCGAAACCTGTTGTCAAATGCGGTCAAATTCACCGAAACCGGCTCGGTAAAAGTGGTGATTAAACCCGCCCCTAGTGAGACACGTTTTACCAACCCTGCGCTGAAGGTTGAGAATACGGTGTCGATTGCGGTGATTGATACGGGTCTTGGCATACCCCAAGAAAAACGTTTGCAGATTTTTGAGGCCTTTGTGCAACAGGACGGTTCTACTAGCCGTCAATTTGGCGGTACCGGGCTGGGGTTGACCATCGCGCGCGAACTCAGTCGCTTGCTGGGTGGCGAAATACAACTGCTCAGTCAATCTGGCAAGGGCAGTATCTTCACCTTGTTGTTACCGTATATTCATGACGAAATGATCTTTGAAGAACCTATAGACTTGCCCCCGGGACGTGAGGTAATCAATCAACCCATTTCGATGCCACAACCCATTACAATGCCACAATCCATCTCGATACCAAAACAGCACGATCAATTGATAAAGCCTGACAACAGCCCATTGGCAGACTCTGCGGGGTTGCATTATCCGCCGTTTGTTGATGACGATCGTGATTCAATCATTATTGGTGAGCCATCTTTGTTGATTATCGATAGTGACAAAAACTTTGCCCAGACAATGCGTAATGATACCAAGCGTTTGGGATATAAATGTTTGGTCGCAGGCAGTGGCCACAGCGGTATTTATCTGGCCCAGCACTATCAGCCCAAGGGGATTATTCTTGATATCAATTTACCCGACATCAACGGCCATCAGGTACTTGAGCAACTTAAGTTCAGCCTTAAAACCCGTCACATTCCGGTTGAGATCATTACTGCGCAAGGCGAAAGTAAAACTCGGGTGTTGCAACAGGGTGCCATTGGTTTGCAGGTTAAGCCGATCACTGAAAAACAATTGCAAAGTGTCTTGAGTAAAATTTCAGACATCACCAGTTCACCCCAGCGTAATATTCTGATCGTTGAAGACGACCACGGCAACCGGACGGCGACGGCTCGGTTATTGCAAAGCTGTGATTTGAACATTACCAGTGTCGCGACCGGTAGTGCCGGGTGCATCGAGATTGTGTCGGGTAAATATGACTGCGTGATCCTCGACTTGGGTTTGCCAGATATGACCGGGTTCGAAGTGCTTAAACGGGTTAGCAGTGACACTGAGCGTCAAATTCCACCAATCATAGTTTATACCGGCAAACAGATTAGCGACCAAGAACAAACCGAATTGCACAAATATGCGTCGACCATCGTCATTAAGGGGGTGGGGTCTACAGAGCGACTGCTCGACGATATCTCGTTGTTTATGCACAACATCGACGCTCACTTTGCACGTAATGAACAACAAACCATTGCCCGCTTGCACAATGAAGACGAAATGTTACAGGGTCGAAAAATTCTGTTGGCCGACGATGACATGAGAAACACCTATGCGTTGTCGAAAAAGCTGATTGAAACCGGGTTTGATGTCGAAATGGCCAACAACGGCAAAGAAGCCCTTGAATTGCTCAGTGAAAACTCAGACTTTGAGCTGGTATTGATGGATATCATGATGCCGGTAATGGATGGTAATCAGGCGACCGAGCGGATCCGCCAGATGGTCCATTATCAGGATATTCCAATCATTGCTTTGACCGCCAAAACCATGCCCGAGGACCGGGAGGGTTGTTTGCGTGCCGGGGCATCAGAATACATCACCAAACCGATTGATTTTGACCGGCTGTTGTCAATCATGCGAATTTGGCTATTTAAACGGGTTTGAATAAATCGGCTTAGGCCGCTTTATTGAGTGCCACGTAGACGGCTTATCAAAGCCTGCAAGAGTCGCTCCATTCGCTGTTTAAACTCGCTTTAATTAACCCAGTATTTTTGGTCCTTGGCGACCAAGAAACCCTGACTTTTACACAAGTCAGTGATGATTTTGATGTGTATGAAAAAGAACATCGAATATACCCGCGTAGTAACACCCATCAGTTTTAACCCGCTATCGAGTGCATTAGGTATCCTTGTATAACATTTCTGCGTGTGCAATAAGCTACTTTACTGACTTTAAAGTAACCTATATGGGTTAATTAAACTTTATATGGAACTTAAATCGACTTGCCCGTGCTGTGTGGTCTGTTCACAAATTGGTTGGCAGCTTCTATACTTACATGCGCTTACAAAACAAGATTAAGCCTGTTTATCTTCACAAGGTATAAAATAGTGACTGATGTAAAACCTAAAATACTGATCGTCGATGATGAGCCCAATAATCACCGGGTTTACGAACGCACGCTAGCCCCCTTAAAGCTAGAATTTATCAAAGCAATGTCTGGACAACAGGCGTTGGCCGCGGCCCATAAACACGATTTTTTTTTGATTTTAATGGATGTACAAATGCCAGGCATGGACGGTTTTGAAACCGCCCAATTGATTTTGGATCACCCTAAGACCTGTCACATTCCGGTGATCTTCATTACCGCTTTTTCCTGGGATGAAGTGTTTGAGCTTAAAGGGTACACCAGTGGTGCTGTGGACTATTTGGTTAAACCCATTAACGATGACATCGTTAGAAGTAAAGTGGGGGTCTTTCTTGAATTATACAACGAGCGGCAAGAACTGAACCGAATATGTAAAATACAGCAACAAACTGAAGCCCAGCTGTGGGTTCAGCAAGATCAACTCGAAAATCTGGTGAATAAACGAACCGTAGAGCTGCAAAATACCATTGAAAACCTGATGCAAACCCAGAGCCAGCTGGTCGAGTCTGAGAAAATGGCCTCATTGGGCGCTCTGGTTGCCGGTGTTGCCCATGAACTCAATACTCCGCTTGGGGTTTGTGTGACCAGTGCCTCGTTCTTACAAGGCAAGGTTAACCAATTGGCTGAATCGTGGTCGGATGGCAATTTGCGAAAAGGCGAGCTTGCCAGCTTTATTGAATCGGCGCCCCAGTCTACTGATATCATCTTGTCGAATTTGATGCGAGCGTGTGAGATTATCACCAATTTCAAATTTGTGGCGGTGGATATCTCAACCACCTTGGTGCGTGAGCTTAATGTTTATGACTACTTCACTAAAGTGTTGCAAAGCCTCAATGAGCAAATCAAAAGTGGCAAGCACTGCGTCAACTTAGAAGGCGACAGTGCGCTTAAGGTGACAACCAGTCCTGGCAGCCTCTGTCAGATCATCACCAATCTGGTCAACAATTCTACCATTCATGGTTTTGACGGCATCGAAGGGGGCCAAATCACCATCAGAATTGTCAAAGAGCAACAACGGCTCAAGTTGACTTATGGTGATAATGGCAAAGGCATGACTGCCGAACAACAGGCTTTGATATTTGAACCCTTTTACACGACAAAACGGGGCAATGGTCGCAGTGGTTTGGGTCTGTCTATTGTCTATAACCTGATAACCCAAACATTGCGTGGGGATATTATCTGCTCAAGTGAGGTGGGTAAAGGCACAACCTTTGACATCACTTTTCCATTGATAAGCAGATTGAATTGAAGATGAAAAAGGAGAATGATGTGGTTGCACAGATATTAATCGTTGATGATGAACCGCATAATCATGTGGTTTATGAACGGGTACTGTCGAGACTCGGGCTGCAATTTATTAAAGCTATGTCGGGGCAACAGGCATTGGGACTGGCACATAAGCATGATTTTTTTCTGATCCTAATGGACGTACAAATGCCGGGTATGGACGGGTTTGAAACCGCCACGCTTATCCTTGAGCACCCCAAAACCGCCCATATCCCGATCATTTTTATCACCGCTTTTGCCGGTGACGAAACCTTTGAATTTAAAGGCTATGATAGCGGTGCCGTGGACTTTATGGTCAAGCCAATTAGTGGCAATATTCTGCGCCACAAGGTCGAGATATTTTTATCGTTGTTCGCCGAGCGCGTGCTGTTGAAAAAAGCGCTCAAGACCATACAGGTGAATGAGAAACGCTACCGCACTTTGTTTGAATGCTCTAGTGATGCGGTTTTTTTGATTGATTCACAGCAGTATTGTTTTCTCGATGCCAATCAAGCGGCGATTGAACTGACTGGACAGTCACTTGAGGCACTGCAAATGACCCATTGTAACCTGGTTTTTAGTGGTGATATTGTCAGTGAATTTGGTCAGATAACCGCAACCCAGTCGAGTAAAGATTTTGGTACTATCACCTTTTCAAACAAAAATGGCAAACGGCGTTTGGCCCGTTTTAATCTGGTGTATTTGGATCATCATACCCAGGTCGGCATCGCCCGGGATATTACCGATGAACAAAATATGCAACAGCAATTGCGTCATACCCAAAAAATGGAGGCTGTAGGTCAATTGACGGGGGGCATTGCCCATGATTTTAACAACATTTTGGCGATCATACTGGGCAACATCGAATTGATGAAAAGGCAGATCAGCGATGATAAACTGGCCGAAAAAGCCAACCGAATTGAGAAGTCGGCCAATCGTGCGGTGGATTTAATCAGTCAGTTATTGCGCTTTTCTTCTCATCAGGCCGAGGCACTCAAAGCAATTGACATCAATCAGGTCATTCGCCAAATGGACACCCTGATAGGCCGTTCGGTTACCCCGCAAATTAAGGTCGAACATCACTTTACCGAGGACTTGTGGTTAACCGCCATCGACGCCGGCGATTTTGAAGATGCCTTGCTCAATTTGGTGGTCAACGCATACGATGCGATTGGTGGCAGCGGTCAAATTGTCA
>JABSOG010000694.1 GCA_013216025.1 Algicola sp.
ACTCCCCAAGTGGCGTAGGGCCGGTGCTGTCAACTTCAATAAACACCGTATCTTCCGTAAATTCTATCACCCTGCCGTTGATAAATGTGTCACGCTGGTACTCGTCAGTAAACCGTTGAAAATTCTCCCGCTCTTGTGTCATAGCCGTCAGTATCAATTGTTCCTTATCTATATCAATCGACTTGATCCAAACTTCTGCCACTGAATCTTCTTTGTATTTATCCAACAGATGAGGCGTTACCCGGTGACGATAGGGGATTTCACTCAACGGCAGTAGTGCTAAAATATCGTCCAATATCACCAGTATATTGTCTTCATGCTGGGTTTGTAGTTCTGCGCTTAGCTGCTGACCTTGTTGGTATTGACTTGCACTTTCTTTAAAAGAATCGGCATTGAGCCGCTTTAAGCTTAGCTGGGGGAAGTGGTTTACCGGGTCTTGCTGCAATACCTTTAAAGTAAAGTGGTCGTCGATGATCACCAAAGGTTGTATGGCCCAGCCAGTTTGCTCATCAACCCCCCACAGCATTTCAGTATTGGGCAAAAAACCGGTGAACTGACCGTCCAGAACAATATCCACCCCATCGGGATGTTCTTTGACAACTTCGCCTTTAAGCCTTTCATTGCTGTACAAGTATTCTTTTATTTTCAGTTGATAGTCTTGGTCAGATTGTTTTTGCCCGACCCGGACGTAACCTGCGGTTTTATCGATTTGTAAAAGCTTATATGGCAGCCCTTGTCCGTCAATAAAATCATAGCGGTACATTTTTGCGGTCAATGGCCCCAAATCTATGGTCGATTCTCGTCCATCATTGGTGTCGTAGACCGAAGGCCACCCCTTAACTTCGTCACCGACTTTGTGTTCATCAAACCATTGTTGAACCTCTGGCTGTTGCAGCTGCGCCAG
The DNA here is from genome assembly GCA_013216025.1 of Algicola sp. Classification (GTDB taxonomy): domain Bacteria; phylum Pseudomonadota; class Gammaproteobacteria; order Enterobacterales; family Alteromonadaceae; genus JABSOG01. Next base: position 905 of record JABSOG010000694.1, read on the forward strand.
ACGAATTGAACCATCAAAGTTACCATTTTCATATTCGGATACTGGTATAAATTCAACCTCGGTGTCTTTTAAAGCACTCAGCTCTTTAATGGGTTTCAAGCCTTGCTCTGGCGGTCTGACTGTGATTTCTACACCATTAAAATCAATGATCATATTGGTCATTTCAGTTTCATAGTCTGGTCGTATCTCGCTGACTTGGCCGGTTAATACTTGTTTATCTTTAAGGGCATTATACAGTGCCTCGATTGTGGCTTTGGCTTCTTCACCAGTGTCATAGTCATGCAATTGAAGGTCTTGGCAGATTTTCTCTGTATATTTTTGCAAGATGTGGAAGTAGCCTTGTGGATAATTGTGAGGATAATCCAATGGTTCGTGTGGCACTACCATGCACCTTTCGAAGGAGAATTCGTCATGTTGGATATTGGTGTAGCGCTTGAATTCACCGACTGCAAGATTAGTAAACAAAGCGAAATCAATGTAGATAAAATTATCGTCATGACCGATAATCGTTGGTCTATCATGATTTGTGGTAAACGTACTACGGAGTAAAGCAACAATTAGCACATCTGGGGTTTGCTCTTTAATCATATCAATTTTTATGCCTTCGTCATACCAGCCATCATTTAACAAAGTAAGACAACTGATGCCCCCAGCATTCAACTCCTTTGCCATGAAGTCGACGTAATGAAAATCCTCATTCGCACAGACAAACAGCACATCAGCCTTACGCATCAGCATCAGTTTATTGCCGACCATATCAGTGACTGACACCGGGAATTGGGCTGACAACCCTTCGCAGCTTATCGGCGTATTGTCCTTCAACATGACCCGTCTAACCGCTTTACTTTTGTCAGGCAAAGGTTGAGTTATTTTTAACTGAGGCTTGTCGTTGGCAGCGAAATGCCAATCGGTTTCAATCTTGTATGATGTTATCAATGAGCCTTCTTGCGGATCGACAATTTGAGTGCAGGTTATTTGTTCACCAGTCCAATCAAAATTGACACTGATTGGCTCGAATTCTTCTTGTAACCAGCTGTTTTCTGCTCTGCTATTAATACTATTTTGGCCGAGCAGGCTACCGGCTTTGGCATAACCGCGAGACAGGCTGGTGACACGTTGCAGTGGTTTGGTTAATGTCGGAAAAACCCGATTCATCCACATGGCAACGCCTTCGCGGCGCTGGCGATTGGTGTTGAGCGTTTTTAGAATTGATTGGGCTTTTTGCTCGACAGTTTCGAAGTCAATTTGCTGTAGATAAGGTTGGTTTAGGCACTGTTCTTCAAAGCGTAATAAACCTGAGGCCTGTTGTTGCTGGCGGTATTGGTCAATGATGGCATAAGCATCCCCATACAGGGCCGGGTTGGCGTCAAATAAACTAGTCCTTAATGCGTCGGCCAGTTCAGCTGAAAAGGCTAGCTCTTGAGTACTTAGCTGTTCCAGTGTTTGGCTTTGTAGCAGCTTTAATTCGTCATATTGGTTAGTCTGTCTGGCCAGTGTTTGCCGTAATAGCCGTAACAGGGGCAATGAGCAACACAGGGTGATTGACATCAGTTGAGCCAGCAAAAACACACCGCTACCCAATCTTTCTAGTTGGTATATTTGCATGGCTGATGCTGAGTCATCGTCCTCTGACGGGGCGGTAACAACTGGATTGTCGACAACGGGGCGCAGTGAATTTCCCCAGTTGATAAAATTCAACCACGACAACGGGGTATCGGTAAACCGGTCGGGTGGAATGGGAGAAAGGTGGCTGACCTTGATGCCGTTGCGGTGCAGTGGCTGCAAAAATGCTGCCCAAGCAGCGAAGGTCCTTCTATCAAAATAATCGCCATTGCTGTGGTAACCGAGCAGTGAAAAAATAAGCACTGTAGCGTGACTTTGCGGCACTTGGTAGGGCTTTTTGTCAGTTGATTTTATGCTGTTAAGTGGAGAACCAAAACAATGGTAAACCTTGAGGTTTTCTTTACCACATAATCGGCTGACGCCTTCAATCACTTGTTTTATGTCATCATGATAAATAGCCATAATACTGCCCAAGTCGATAATCACCTCAAAGCGGTGGGCAAAGGCGCTGGTGGCTTGATAAGGCAGCGGAAACAAGGGCTGTTTGCGACTGGCTTGGTCGACCAACTGCTCAATATCCAGTTCATTGCCCTGACCACTTAACGACAAGTGGCGGGACAAAAAGGCGCGTAGTAGGTTATGTGGCAGCAGGGGAATGTGTGGCTCTGCTACTGTTAAATTCTCTGGGGGCAATTCGTCTACATCATCCAGTGATTGGGGTTGATGCATTTCACCGCCTTGGGTGGTGATCGCTTGCTGGATCTTTTCACAAAACTCAAATAGCTGTTCTTGGTCCATCTTTTCTACTGGTATTTTATTCTGGGGTAGAACATGTTGAATCTCTAGTAGTGATATGTTAATAAACGGTATTAGTGCTATGGGAATTAGTCGAATATTTTGATCTGTTATTAGCTTTAGATGTTGTAAATCAGTATCTTCCGACAAGTACGAACTACCCAAAAATAACAGGCAGATATCGGCATTTTCCATGCCCCGTTCGATAACCTCTGTAATTTTGTCGCCGGGCTTTAATTCTTCAGCGGCATCCCAAAACATTAGCTGGTAGGGGCTATGTACTTCTTGTAGTAAGGAGGTAATACGGTCAACGGTCTCTTTCTCCGATGATTGATAGTTTACATACAGTCGCAACAATTTCTCACTGCTGCGTTCAATCGGTTGTTTTAGACTGATTAAACTATGTGCTTGGCTGGTGTTTTCTGGTTTGGTATTACGGCTTGTATGGGCTTGAGTGCGGTCAGCTTCATCGGTATTTTCTTTAGATGTTGTCTTGGTGGCAGTCGAGAACTTAATGTCCAACAAGTCGGTCAGGCGACCCACTTGCTGTTGCGCTTTGTCTGGTGCCATGGTGGCTAGCACCTTAAACAGGTCAGCCAGCTTCTCGGTCGACGACTTCATTGTTAATGCCCTAATTGCTCTTGTTTGTCGATGGTCAGTTTGATGATCTTTTTAAGGTTTTTCATGTTCCAGTCGGGCGCTTGCAGTAGTGCCGCTGCAGCTGTGACGGTGTCGATAAACTCGGCGACTTGCGGCAATTTTTTACCATCCTGATAGAGCTTGAATAACTCGTCGCACAAGGCTTCGACATCAATATCACTTTTGATGGTGTTGATGGCAATTTCTTTTAATACCTCGGCGTCAGGCGCGTCGAAACGATAGACAATACAGCGGCGAACAAACGCCGGTGGCAATTCTCTTTCTTGATTGGTGGTGATCACAATCAGCGGGTAGTCTTGTGCTGACACAAGTTGGTCTTTATTCAACGACACATCGGTGCCGGTTTCACTGACCCTGAACTGTTGTGAACCAATGACTTCGAGCAAGTTGTTAGGCACGTCCGGTTCGGCTTTGTCGATTTCGTCAATCAAAATCACCGCCGGTTGCTTGGCGTCTTTTTCTTGTTCGTTTTTGCGTTTTGGGTCTTTGGCGTGATCGGTTTGTTTCATCTTCTCGCCGGTATACCCGCGGGTCTTGGCCGAGCTTGGTTCAAACGCCCACCATAAAACCCCGGGTTCGACATAATTGAACTTGTCCAAAGGCGGCTCGGGCAGGCGATCGCCAACATTGGCATCGGCCAAACGGCGAATATGGTCAAATTGCCATAACAAGTCATCTGCCCGGGTGCGGGAACTAATGACCTGCTCATAATATCTGCGCTTCAGTACTCTGGCCAAATTAAAAGCAACCGATGATTTGCCGCAGCCGGGTGTGCCGCTTAACAACAAAGGTCGTGCAGTGACCAAAGAAACATTAA
>JABSOG010000695.1 GCA_013216025.1 Algicola sp.
CGCCTTTAAAGGTGAGTGATTTAAGCAACCCGGCTTTGTCCAGCGCAAATAGAATGTCATAGTGAAGGATCTCTTTTTCGACAACGGGCCTCATATGACTCAACCTTTCGGTGAGCATTGCCTCATCGACAATCGCTTTAAAATCAACTTGATTGTTCATTCAACTCGTCCTCATTGACCAGATGCAGGTTTCTGCCCACTCGTTTTAGATCGCGCCATGCCGTGTTGTTGTATGCCACACGAAGAGGCCTTGATGCTTTATATGTGCTTTTCAGTACGTCTGCCACACCTCGTTTTGTGTGTGTAAACTCAATGACGCCATAGGGTGTGCGGTAAATGCCACTTCTACCGGTGGTCATTAAGGTCAATCTGTCGATTAAAATCTGCGAGATAACACCCGCTTCGCTCAGACTCGATTCCAAGCTTACATAACTGTAAAAACCCCGGCGCAATGCTTTGGCAATGTGTTCAATAACATAACCATCTTTACTGTTGGCGTAAGCGTACAGGTAAACGCCTTTGGTTGGACGCACGAAAATACCGGCTTTGGTCAACCGACTCAATCCATCCTTTAAAGCGGTGGCGTTGTCTTCGGGGAAGATTTTAGCCAAATCTTCAATCAGAAAAATGAACCGGCCTTGTTTATCCCAATGGTTAAGTCTTTCAATTGCTGTTGTTCTGTTCACTTTGCCTCGTCTTATATGGTTTAAGTCTACTCTAAAGAGTTGTTTATGACTGCTTAGCGTAGACTTGATTGTGGCAATGTCTTGCCTTTAAGTCAATGCTGAAACCGTTTTGACAGAATGGTCGTGATAGAAATATCAGCCAAGTTGTTGCAAAAGGCGTTTAGAGGTAAAGATATTGGTTTATCGAATAAACTGCTCCAAACTGCGATGACATATTGTTCGGCAGCACAAATATCAACTGTTTATTTGGGCACGATGCAGCAATTTAAAGCGGCACAAAGCTTTTATATAAAGCATGGTTTTCAGCAGATTTTAGAACATCAATTACCGAGTGACTTTATGTTAAATTCATTGGACAGTGTGTTTTTAAAAAAGCACATTGCAGTAGCGTAAAATACAGCGAACAAGACAGTATAAATAGCGGGTTACCATTGAAGATACTGCTACGGGTTATTTTATTTTTGAATCTATATTCACGAAAACTGAATTTTTTGGTGGCTATCGACAAGCTGAGGTGATGGATTGGGTATGGATATGACTTTGGGGAAGATGAATCTTGCTTAGCCCTTCTAGAGTCTGGGATTAGAATGCGCGAGCCCAGACGAATAGGGTTAATGTACCATTATCAATTAAGATCCTGTTTTTTATGATAAAATTTCAAACCACCATACTTTGCTTACAAAACCTGCACCTGATCTACTAAATGAAATTTTCACTGCACACCCCGCTTGACATGCGTAGGTCAAAGAGACAATATGAGTCCGCCTATATCTAGGTGATAAACATTTAATTAACAAATGGTGAATTATTATGGAAAACAAAATGACTAAAGCAGAAGAACTAAAAGCACAAGCTCAAACATTTGAAGTAGAAGAATTGGAAGAACGTCTTGAGTTTATTAGTTGCCATTGGGGTTCAGATCGTCCAGGCGAAAGCGGTATGGGAAATTGCCACATCGATTTTTAATTGCCTTTAGGTAAGTCATATCTAGTCACCCAGCTTTTTGGGTGACTAGATATTAGTTGTAATGAGTCATCATGGAGTTTGATTGGTAAGCATGAACGCACAGCAAAACATCACATTATTTTTTATTTCAGTTTTTATTTTATTGCTCGGCGGCTGTACTGAAGCCAAAGTAGCAACCCAGACTATTAAAGGTCAATACGCTCTGGTCAGCCCATTGCAAAGTCACAGTAAATCACAAGTCACCCTTGAATTATTTATCAATTTTTCTTGTCCCCACTGTTATAAATCACATCATCAAATGCAACAGATGCAAACAGAATATGGCGAACGGCTAACTATCCAGTCCCGTCCTTTGTTACCCAAAGGGGATGATGACAGTTCACTGAGATTGTTCCACGTGGCCAAAAAAGCCAACAAGGCACTCGCTGCCACAGCGGCATTGTATCAAGCCAATTTCGAACTAAAACTGGATATAACCAAACCACAAGTTATTCTCACTCTAGCCGAGGAGTTGGGTATAAAAACTCAGTATCAGGCTCAGCGTGATGCCCCGTGGGTCGATGAAGCCATCAAAAACGACATTGGCCGGGCGAGACATTATCAAGTCACCGTTACGCCGACCTGGATTGTTGAGCAGCAGCTTAAATTATTTACAGACTTTAACAACTTGCAAATCGTATTAGATGATTTATTACCCGAGATATCAGAGCCAAAATAAATGTTAAGAAGTGCCGAATGACTAAAGATAAACTGATTAACGACTATGTTGCTTTGCTGAAGAATACAAAATCACTTTCTGATCAGGAAATAATGGATTGGAGCAGTGACCGAATTTTTTCTGAACATCAGTTTTATATCGAACTGATACAATATCTCAGCCCTGTTTTTCCTCATGTTAAACAAACTGAGCTAGAACAATTTGCCTTGATCTGTTTTACATTTCTGCGGGGATTGATCGGATTTGACCGATTGATGGATAATCATGACCACAGTAAGTTTAAGCTGGGGCTCATCAATTATGAACTGGCGGTAAAACTCACTACCGACATTTATCCGAAAAACCACCTGTTTTGGCAAGATTATTCTCGTATACAAGCCAACTTTTTTGACGCAATTCATTGTGAAAAAGCAATAAACGTTCAGCAGGGTTTTGATCAAGCGGCATTTGAACAACTTAGCCAGAATAAATCGGCCTACGTCAAATTGGCGGTATGCCTGCTCAGCCATGCTGAGGGAGATTTCAGTCACGTTCAGACATTAAACGACTCTCTTATGTCTTTGCATGTTGCGCTTCAGTATATTGATGATATTAAAGACTTTAAACAAGACATTCAAAATCAACAAGTGAGTTATATTTATTGCCAAACGGCCGAATTTCTTGATGAATTGGGTATTGAACTCAGTGAGACGCCAGCGGATACTTTATACAAATATATGCAGTTAAGTGGTTTGGCCGTTGAACATTATAAAGCGGCTGTTAGCAAACTAGAGCAGGCGCTGGCATTGGTTTCAGCCCTGTCATTGACTCAGTATCAGGCTTTTTTGAGCAAAGAATTAAGACAAACAGAAAAGTTGATGTGGGCGACGCGCATCGCCATAGAAAATAATCAGTTTATGCTTAAGAAAAGACCGCTGCGCCAGCCACGGCCCCTTAACGATATTGTTGGTATCAATAGCATTGTTGAAGCAAACAACTTGGCCATTGATTTTGTACTGCAACAGTTGAATGAAAATGGTCTTTGGGAGAGTTTTCTGACCGATAACGGCAGGGGCAGTTACTGGGTGAGTGCATTTGTAGCCTGTCATTTACTCGAAGCAGGGGTGACACCGCAACAATTCAATTTAACCATTGAGCGTTTGGTCAATGTCCCAAAAGAACGTTTTTCATACAATATTCATACTCCTAAAGACGGCGATTCTTCTACTTTCTTTATTCATTTTCACCAGTTGTGCCAACGGCCTTTATCTTCAGAAAAACTGGATTCATGGTTAGACTTTGCTGACGAAAGTGGTGGTTGGCGAACCTACCACGACAGTGCAATCTCGCCAATGATGGGCAATCAAACACTAGAGTGTGATGGGTGGACCAGCACTCATGTTTGTGTCACAGCTGCCGCCGCTTATGTTTTGGCCACTAGTTTTGATAATCCAGTGCTTGAAAATACCCTCGACCACCTTGTTAAGGTTCAGCAGTGCGGGGGACATTGGCAATCTTACTGGTGGTCAAGCGACATTTATGCCACCTCATTTGCCGTTCAGGCTTTGAGCAAATCCAATTCAAGCAATTCAGGTAATGTAGAAAAAAATGACCGTATTCACCGCGCATGTGATTGGTTAGCTGCCAAGCAAAATGACAGTGGTGACTGGGGTGATGCATTTTATACCGCCTTGGCAGTCAAGGCATTGCTTTGTGTCGGTCAACGCTGGCAAACCGAGATAGAATATGGCATCAATTGGTTGTTGAACAATCAGTTGACCGACGGCAGTTGGTTAACAACTAATGTATTGAGAGTGCCTCAGCCTGATGTTCGGGCGCCGGAAAAAATATCCCGTTGGCGAAAATCACCCTTTGGTTACAACACACTGACGATTGATGATCAAAGAACTTTTACAACATCGTTGATCGTGAGCACATTACATCAGTTTTGGCAGCAAAAGAAAGAGACTTCATGTTGATCCCATACAGCTATTCATTACTTCAAGAAGAACCGAATCAATGGATAATATCCTTTGATTCAGGGTCTCATTTCGTCGTCAACAACAAGGTTGTTAACCTGGTTGGCATTTTAAAGCGTTCAACTGATATGCAAGCGGCCTATAATGCTTATAGTGAACATGAAGATTTTGAGGGCAACAGTTATGGTGAATTTGAAGCGCTGGCCAACAATCTTATTGACCGCTTAAAGCTCGCCTCAAACAAGCAATATAAAGCGCAGCACGCTTACGTAAAATTGAAGTTGCCGTTAATTCCGACAGACCGAATCAAGTATGTTTCGGCACCTTTTTTATCGCTTTTCTCATATAAACTGTTTTTTACTTTGCTGTTTGGCAGCCTGCTGATTAACTTGGTGACTTTGGTT
>JABSOG010000696.1 GCA_013216025.1 Algicola sp.
ATACATGATGGCCGTGTGGGTGTTTCTATTGTTTCAGCTGCCGCGCTTGATACGGACGATATTTTTGGTATCAGTGAAGAGGCAGTCGGCAACCAGATTATTTTAGCCAACGACTTACGGCTGAGTGACGGGGCAACCGTTTATATTGATCGTGATGAAACGGCAGCCAATCCGGCGACAGCGCCGGTTGCCAATATCGAAATATTCACCGAACAAGGTGAGGTTTTTTCTAACGGCACCAAAAGCAATCGTTACCATTCAGATATCGGTGCAGCGCACGCTTATTCCTGTCCAACTGCCGCGTTGCCGGTCGCCGATACATCGGCTGCGGACGCGACGATACAATTCACCATCAGTGAAACCGGTTATAGCGTTTATCAAACAGTCAGCGGGACCCTGTATCTTATTTCTGATAATGGTGTCGATGTGTATATGATTGTTGGAGGTAATGGTACCCGCGTTATCTTGCAAAGTTCGATGGCACAATTTTTTGCGGCCAACGCATCTATGCACCCTGGTTATAACGTACTCTTGGAAGATAAAAATGGCGATGGCAAATTGGACCTGTTCTTACAGCCGATAAACGATTCAGTGGAGAGTATGCTGATAGTCAGTCATCTCAGCGCGGGATCTCCTTACGACATTCTCAATAATCTTAACAGAATAATTTTCGTCCATACCGACTTGTTAGGATCACCCGTAGCACAAACCGATATCAATGGAAAAGTGCTTTAAGGCGTCGGGGATCAATAAGGACCCAGAATGAAATAAGATAGATCAAAAACCAAAAATCACGGTAAAGGCGGCCTGGCAATGCCTTTATCGTCAAGTGTCAGGCACATTATTGATAAAAACTACACTGCACAATACCTTCGGTTAACAGGTTTTCGTATTTTGGCCACCCATAGTGACCATTAATTTCTTCGATTACCATAGTGCAGTTCTGCGCCAGCGGCAACGCTTCAAGAACACCTTCTGCGCGAGCTTTCAATAAAACACTCTTAAATAACTCGCCGACTTGAGCAATGTGCATTGTCGTCAATTCATCTTCTATTTGAAATTCGCCACCATCAGGTAATTTAACCTCAATAACATCTTCTTGCTCCAAGGCTACGGACCATTGTTCGAGTGGACAGTCGTTCCCTTCAATGTATTTTGTCCATTGGCCATCCGGCACAGCACCTTCTCTTGTATCCAAATGCAGACAAAACCAACTGGGGGAGTCGAGTTGAAAACCGAGTGTAATGAGATGAACGAATCCTGAAGCTGATTGTCCAGAAATGTTACGATCAATGTCGAACGCCTCTACCCTCATTTTCAAAAAATCATATACCGTATCAAAGTCCCGTTTTAAAATAACCTTCATTTTACACCTTTATTTAAAATCGCCATTATCGATTCTTTTTACAATCTGTTGCAAGGCCTTAGAGCGCCAATTATTTACACCAAAAGGTTTGTAATGCTTGATGCTGTCTGAGCTTTTCACTCATCAGCTAATCATCAGCTATTCATCAGCTTAATATCATTGCCTCTTTACCATTTTGCTACAAACTCACCGACCAGCACTTATTCAATGATTAACCGAGGGTTCGATGAACAAAACCATCTCAGTATTTATATGGCTGCTGTGTTGTGCGCTTAACGCACAATCGCATGCAAGCACCACCAAAACACTTAAAATTGATTCTAAAATTTATGGCGTAACGCTGGATTTTAGCGTGTCGTTACCCAAAGGGTATGCAAAGAGCACACAGAAATACCCACTTATTTTCAGTTTTAACCACGATGGACACAGTTATCTAAACGGTTTGAATCATTGGCTCAGTCACAACGGTGATCAGCCATGGCTACAAACCATCGTTGTCACCACTGCCAGATATAATAAGGAACTCAGTACCAGAGACATTTATGGACAAGGACAAGAAAAAGCAGACCAATTACAAAACTTTCTGCAACAAGAATTATTGCCGCAACTGGATAGGCAATATCGTACCAATGGTTATAAAATTTTCAACGGATTTTTCGGCTCAGCGACTTTTAGTATATATACCCTGTTAACCAAACCGACACTGTTTAATGCGTACATTGCGGCCAGCCCGACTTTTGGTGACACTGAACTGCAACTGCTGAAACTGGCCGACAAGCAACTCAAAAAGCTGAAAAATTTGCGTCGATTTTTGTTTATCTCCAGTGGCAACAGTACTATAGAACAACCCCACTTACAGCGGTTTACTGACTTGATTACCCTATTAGAACAACAAGCGCCAGAGAGCCTAGATTGGCATCATAGGCGTTATGATGATCTCAACTATATGTCTCAACCCATTTTTGCCGTAACCGCAGCAACGCAATTGATATTCAAACCGGCAACAACCTCGCTCCGGGCCACCGGCAAGATTGCACAACAAGGCCCAACAGCGATAATTGCCTACTACAAAAAACTGTCTGATTCGCTTTATGGTTTCGACATTTCCCCACAGGAGAGCATCGACGATTTGGGCCACCATTATCTTGAGCTGCAACCGGCAAAAGCACTGCAAATCTTCACTTTGAATGCCAACCTCAATCCCAACTCTCATTGGGCACTGAATGGCCAAGCCAAAGCCTACGAAGCACTAGGCCAGCTGGAACTGGCGGTGAAAACGCAGCAAAAAACGCTGGCGGTTGCCGGGGCAGATCCAGATCTTTTTCCGTATCATCAAAATCTTTACAACAATCGACTTGCCCAGTTGAGCGCCGCTTTGCACACGTCAAAAGATTAGAATACGTTATAAAAGGGGTGTATTCATTATGATTGATCTTTGCCCTTAATATAACTTATCTAGGAGGTCCCACCGCATATATGGACGCCATCTCTAGGCCTGTTCAAGATCATAGATGAGGGTAACGCCAATATCTGCCAAACCTAGAATGATTAAGCCTAATTGACTGAGCTCGGCAGCTTTCACACCTGCACCCTTGTAATAACCAGCAGCCTCGACAAAAGAGTCTGCGGTACTGGCACCATGAGCAACAGTATTTAAAACGACACAGCCAACATGCCAACCTGAGTTGGTCTGAATGACAAGATCTTTAATGGATAACCCATCATTTGTTAAAATGCCGAACTCAGAAACCAACCCCATGATATTGCCGACGTCCGAATCAATCTCCTTGCCAACAAAATCACCAAAAGCAGACACAAGCGGTGAAAGAAGCCCTATTGGTATACTCACCTCAGCAGGAGAAATTGTCACGCTAGCCTGTTTATTACCAAGCTTGCTGGCAAATAATATCGCATCAATAATGCCGCTCAATATTTTGAAGTTTTCCACAGCGTTGATGTGTTTTATCTTTTCATCCTGATATTTGCTACTTTCAGTCAGTAAAGTCACCATATTGGCAAGACGATAGAACACCACACTATTGGCCCATTCCATAACAGCAAATGCAACGATAAACCCTTGTGAACTACCCGTTGCAGCCAACTGGTCAACATCCGATTGATTGGCGGGAAAGTTATCGAGCAAAGTTTGCAGTTGATATTGTTCTGGTTTATTTTTATCCTTTTGGGTAATGGTATCGAAAATAGCCGTATCATCAGGACCATTTTGGCCAGCCAATTTCATCATCCCGTCGACCACTGACACGCTAATATTGGTCAATTGGCCCAGCATAAAAAATCCAAGATCAGCAAAACTGTTAAAAGCATCTGGTTTGCCCAAAAATACGATGCCCAATATGGTGAGAATGCCGCCAAAAAGCCCACCCACTGCTGCGTCTATCGATTGAATCGCCGCAGCGATCATTTGCGGCAGTTTCTGCAATAAATCAAGCATTTTAAGTAAAATATCGAGGATCGGATTCAGCACATCTTTTAACAGTTCGCCAACATCCGGGCCAATATTTTCAAAGTTGAACGACAGCAGGTCTTTTAATAAATCGAAAGCATTGGCGCCCAAATCCACAATAAGCCTGCCTAGCGGCTCAAGCAAGCCGCTCATTTCATCGATAAAACCCTGCATTGGATGATTGGCCAGACTCATCACGGCCGTGCCACCTGTGGTACACAATGCATTGCTCACCTGATTGCTCAGATAATTGTGTTCGGTGTTATTACTGACGCCGTTTGCAACGGCAAAATGTTGAAACTTGTTTATTTCATCCTGACCTTGTTCATTTGACGCCAAAACAAAATTCGCCCCCTTTTTACCCAGATTATCATCGATAAACTGGTTGGCGTCTTGTCGAAACGTTTCAATTTTACTCTTTGCCAGTTCACTGAGTTCTGTTAATCCATTGCCAACATATTTCATCATTGGAGACTCTGCATTACCAAAATTATCCAGGCAAAGTGCTTTAAACACCTGACCAATCTGATAACCTCTTTGCATATCAATAATGGCAATAATCACATCCAGCACGACCGAAACAAATGTTTGCACCGCGCTGATAATGGTATCAATAAACGATTGCAGCTTTCTTACGCCGTTGGCCAATCCGTCTGCCCCCAGATAATCAAGCACCCCCGCCAGCCCGGTCAAAATTGTATCAATCACCGTCTTCACCGCTTCAATAATGCCCACCAACACCTTTTTCACGGTTTTTAATATGGCTTTGAGCCAGTTGGCCGGGCTGAAAAAGTCCCAGAATGAACTGACTTGCAGCGCTGTGTCTGTTGATACCGTGATAAACATCATCGGGTTCACATTGGTGGCATTGTTTTGCATCAAAAACTGATGAGCA
>JABSOG010000697.1 GCA_013216025.1 Algicola sp.
CCCACAGCAAAACGCACGTTGCCCTGATTGTCTGTAATGGCACGAGATTGTGGAATTGGCAAAATGTCAACTTTGCGCTTTCTGCCGCTGTCGATGTTTAGTTTGTAGATAATGGGATGGGCCGTTCTGTTGGGCTTATAGGTTTTGCCAATCAATTTCCAAGGATAAAAAGCCAGTAAGATATTGTTATCGTCATCAGGTAATAAATCGATGATATCGTGATTGCCATAGTCGCTTTTTTTACGTTTAATGCGATTTCGTTTAGTGCTATAACCCGCGCGATAACCAAAAATAACTTTGTGATTACTCCCGTCAACATCAACCCCAGCAAGCTCGCCGTTCTCAAATACCTGCTTGTCCCAGATATAACTTTCGGTCACGGTATAAACGAGCCGTGTGTTGTTGACCCACGACACGGTGCCTACGCCTTTGCCATCACCCTTGACGCTGAAAAAACCGGTGGGTTTCATGGTGGCGGCCTCTAAAATCCCCAACATGTCTTCATTGTTCTTTTTAAACACCACCGACAGGTATTTGCCATCAGGAGATATCTGCAAATCTCGCACGCCGGGCAATTTGGTGAAATTATCAATGCTCAGCGGTTTGTTTGTCTCTGCGGCCTTTTGCTCGGCATAGGCAACCTGCCAGAAAACACTCAGTACCATCAGCAATAACAATCTTGCATTTCGGTGGTAAATATTCATTATCTTCATCCCCTTTTATACAGCTATTTCACACATCAAAAATCAAGTCGTGGATTATATGTCACGCACACAATGCACACCTTTACGTTGCATTATTTAACCTACCGTTTTACATATATTCCCATATAGAATGAATGATATTCAAATTAGCCTACTTATCACGCATTTGTGAATCAGTATAATCACTGTCAATCCAATCACAGCCAACTTATAGCGAGATATCCCATGCAAAGCGTAAAGAAAACAGCCACCTTGAACATTCCGGCAGCCAAAGTTTGGGATGCCATCAAAGATTTCGATTCCATTGAACGCTTCCACCCCATGGTTAAGTCATCGCCGCTCATCGGCAGCCAAAAACAAGGTGTAGGCGCCCAGCGTCATTGCAACTTTTATGACGGCTCTAAGGTCACCGAACGCATCACATCGTGGCAAGAAGGCCGAGGTTACAGCATCGAAGTGTCTGAAATCACTTTAATGCCGGTCAAAGAAATGCACGGTCGTTTACGAGTTGATCCGGTATCGAATGGTCAGTCTGAAATGTCGTTTGAATTGTTGTTTACGCCAAAATACGGCCCAGTGGGTTGGCTAATGGCGCAAGTGATGATGAAACCTATGATGCGGGGCATTCTCAATAAAGTCGTTACCGGCCTTGAAGACCATATCACGACCGGCAACATTGTTGGCGAAAATGGGGTGTTGATCCCAGCTTAAGCAGGTAGTGCTTTAGCGGGCAGTGAAAAGCACACTGCCTTTAATACCAAATCCATTAATTAACTGGTCATTTTGCTGGCTAAAATAAGCATTAGCTGCGTTATTAATCTTGTCATTAGTGTCCATCCTAAAACACCGACTTTGCGCAAGCGCTGCTGTCAGTTTGTTTAGGATGGACAACGCAACTTATTAAAAAATAAGCCTTACGACTGCGCTGCATAGCGCCCATCCTGCCAATTGGCAGATAGAAACTGCGTTTCTGGATGGGCACTAACTAGTGACCGCGATTAATGCCTTGCTACTGCATATTTTATCTGACCAAAAGTTGATCCGTTATTTAATCTCATTGGTATAACCGTATTCCTACACAACGGTACATTACAACCCAAGTCGTTTATCAATTGGTTTTGGTAGTGGTTTTTTTGGTGCCACTGCTATAACCTTTGTAACATAGCAATAAACGAAGTAACCCAATTGATTAATACGACCATCCCATCCAAGTCTTGTCATTTCACTTTGTACAAAACGGTATTGGCAGCCGCAATAATGCTGTTCAGCTTGGGGTCGTCTTTGGCTTCAGTATTGACAAACCCCGGCCCTGTTGTCACGCATATTCAGCAAATTGACGGTCATTCGACCAACAACATTAGCCGAATGCTTCAAGACAGCAATGGCTTTATCTGGTTTGCCCGTTTTGATGGTTTATTGCGCTTTGACGGTTACAAAATCAAAAAGTATCAGCACCAGCAGAATAACCCTAACTCGCTGGCCAACAACTTTATCTCGGCCATGCAAGAAGATGAACAAGGTTACATTTGGCTCGCCACCGATGACGGCTTAAGTCGGTTTAACCCGGCCAACGAACAATTTGATAACTTTGGCCACATTAAAGACGACACTACGACCCTAGACAGTAACCAGTTATTCAGTCTCAGCTTGGCCGAAGACCATAAACTGTGGATTGGCTCCGACCACGGCATCAATTTGTTTGACCGCAAGTCGCTCACCAATCAACGATTGAACTCATCACTCAAACCCAGCGACAGCACCACCTTCGAAGATATACAACATATTTTGCAAGACTCGCAACAAAGGCTGTGGTTTTCAGTTGAGAAAAAAGGGCTGTATTTACACGATTTATCCAGCAATACCACCACCCGCTTTGAGCAACAACAAAACAGCGGTTTGTATTCCAGTGTCATTAGCCGAATTGTCCAGACACCCGATTCAACGATATGGATTGGCACCCATAATGGCTTGAATCAATACCACGAAAACCTACAACGATTTGTCCGTATAGAAGCCACCAACCACAATAACCCAGCGGCCAATATTCGCATCCAAAGCATCACCCGAGACAATCTTGGCCGAATTTGGGCTGGCGCTTTACACTATGGCGCCAGTCATTTACAAGCAGGCGACGGTTCAGCCATGGTTTTAAGCCACGAAAATATTCCACAAGCCCTCAGGCAAAGTGATGTCAGCGATATATTACAAGACAGCAGCGGCAGTATTTGGCTTACCACGTCAAGAAAAGGACTGTTCAAGATTGCGCCAATGGCATTGTTGTTTGAACAATACCGGCTGACCGACAAGGTCAACGGCACCATCGAATCAATGTATTTGGATGGTCAAAACGTGTTGTGGCTGGGTACCGGTGAACACCTCTATCGATTCGATACTCACTCGAGGCAACTCGACATTGCGGTAGAAAACGTCGGCGTGATCACCGCCATAGGCAAAAATGACGATAACCACCTAGTGTTTAAAGTGCTCGGTGAAGGGCTGTTTTATTATAACCCTAGCACCACCAACCACGAACGTATGATAGCAAGCGGCATCAACAAAACGCCGCTGCCGGCCAACATATCCGACACAATCAATGTTCAGCAACAGCTCGATAACTATAGTATTACCAGCATATTACGGTTGAAAGATGAGATCTTGGCCGCCACTGCACTCAATGGCTTGAGGTGGCTTGATATCAAAACAAAACAATGGTCTAAAGTCACTGATGAGACACACGACATTCGCCGAATATGGCAGTTATTACAAGACAATAAACAGCGTGTCTGGATTGCCACCGACGCGGCCGGTTTGGCGCAACTTGATGTGACCAACCATACCCTTAAGTTTACGACCGTCGAGGACGGATTGCCGACAAATTCAATTAGAAGCTTGGTGGCAGACAAACAAGGCAATTTGTGGCTAGGCACCGCAAAAGGGCTGGTTAGGTTCAACCCTCAAACCGGGCAAATAACCAGCTTCGACCAAGATGACGGGATGAGAGTCGGCTCATTTGAGCAAGGTAAAAGCGTCATCACCACTAACGGCCAAGTCATCATGGCCAGCAACAATACCTTACTATTATTCAAACCCTCACAGGTCGATAGAGTTACCGCACAAAGCAATCAAAAACTGCCCCTGCTGTTGTCTGATTTCAGACTATTTAACCAACCGGTAGAACTGCGGGCTCAAGACCCAAACTCACCTTTGATTAATACCCTCAATGCCAGTCAAACACTCGCACTGCGATACGATCAAGACTGGTTTTCACTGGCCTTCGCCAGCAGCAATTTTAATGTGCTAGACAAGATTCGTTACAGCTATCAAATGCAGGGCGTATCCGAGCAGTGGATCGAAGCCGATCAGGGCAACCGTAAGGCGACCTTCACCTCTTTGGCTTACAAAGACTACGTGCTAAAAATCAGGGCCAGCGAGGCTGATGGCAGTTGGAGTGACCAATACAGAACCATAAAAATCACCGTATCGCCACCATTTTGGTTGACTTGGCAAGCTTATTTGCTTTACGTGTCAGCCATCATTGGCAGCATTTATGTCATTTATCGTTATCGAACCCGGGCGTTGATCAAAAGAGCCGAAACACTGGCGCAAATCGTCGAAGACAGGACCGCGAAATTAAACCGTCTGATGGATCACAAAGAACAAATGTTTGCCAATATTTCTCACGAATTCAAAACCCCTTTAACGTTGATAACCACTCCGTTGTCAACGCTTTTGGCCTCAGTAGAGTCGGTGCTACCCCCCGATATGGTCCAAGAAGTCGGCCGTAAAAAGACCATGATATTACGTAACGGCCAGCGTTTGTTACGGATGATCGATCAACTGCTGGCGTTGTTAGCACTGGATGCCGAAAAAACCCAAACGCTGAGCAATTATTCGTTAACAAAGATGCTCAATACATTATTGGTTTCATTTCAGCCGATGTTAGACAGTAAAAACCTGAAATTAGATCACCCTGCGTTTGATGATGTCACCCTGACCACGCAA
>JABSOG010000698.1 GCA_013216025.1 Algicola sp.
CGTCTGCTGGGTCTGCGTCATAACTGGTTTGCACGTCTTCAACGTTTGATGCGTCGAAACGGTGAACCACGTTGCCGCCCCAGCCCACGCTGCGGTCGGCGGACGATCCGCCGTTTCCCTCGGTATATCCCATGTGCACGCTTGAGTACCAAACATCGCCTTCGTGATCGACTTTCAAATCGTATGATTTGGTTTTAAGGGTTGAATTACGCACTTTGGTTTCGTCGAGAATATTGTTGCCATCGGGCGACAAACCGATGACGCCAGCAACGGCCATTTGACCGACAACCGGGTGGTCTATGGTTTCAATCGACTGATAAGCCGAATTGCCGTAACCGGGCAACCACAAAAAGTTTTGGTTTTGATTGTCGGCTTTCATGGTCGAATCAAGGACGTTAAAGGTCAGCTCTGTGGCGTGGCCATAACGATATTGCAGCGCCAAATTAATCCCGGTGCGAACACGTTTTTGGCTGAACATTGCCGAACCGCCGCCACCCGGGCTGTAAACATCTTCGACAACCGTGCCGTCTTCGAGGGTGATGTCGCGTTTGGCCCAGCTCCAGGCTTCTATGCCGTCACGCCGCAGGTTGCGCTGCTGACGAACCAGTGATACTAAGGCACCAAAGGTTTCGTCGTCGTTTTTCCAGCTATACATGCTAGAGAATTGCGGGTCTGATTCGCCCGACACATCTGAGTATTGCGACATCGCCGAGCCAACAAATTTGTTGGCTGGCATATCTAACGGCTTGCGGGTGCGCACAATCACGGTGCCACCAATCGACCCTTCGTCGATATTGGCTTCAGGCGATTTGTACACCTCAAGCCCAGAGACAATTTCAGACGGCAACATGGTGTAGTTAAAACCACGGTTAGCCGCAGAGTTGGTCCACCAATCGGCAGAGCCTACCGCTTGGCCGTTAAGCAACGTACGATTTTGGCTTTCGGTGGTACCACGAATGCTCACTCGCTCACCTTCGCCGAAGCTACGGGTAATCGACACGCCGGTCACGCGCTGCAAAGATTCAGCAACGTTTTGATCGGGGAATTTACCGACATCTTCGGCGCTGATCACGTCAACAATGGCATCAGAAAAGCGTTTGTTGTTCAACGATTTAACCATCGAACCTCGAACACCTTTGACCTGAATGATCTCGGCCTTAACTTGTTGAGAGGCTGTATCTGTGTCTTTATCTTTTGGTTCGCCGTCATTGGCATAAACATTCCCGGATATACTCACCAACCCAGTCAACAAAACTGACTTAATGGCCAGATGGACTGGGTTTAAACTAAAAGGGTGCATGTTACTCTCCGAAATTGATTTTTGGTGTTGTTTGCTGTTGTATAAGCACAAATGACAACGTTGTCATATTCGCGCGGCAAGATAACATAAAGTGAAGCAGGAGGGGGACAGTTAATTTGTATCGAATTGAATCAATGCCCCGTAGGAGCGAGCTCCAGCTCGCGATTTTGGCCCCAGCCAAATATATACAGGATTTGTACAAGCCTTTGATTTATTGCAATTTTGAAGCGGCTGAGATATCTAGCAAAGGGATGTGATTTATCAGAAGTTTATCGCAACCCCGTATATATTTGGCCTGGGGGCCAAAATCGCGAGCTGGATTGTTACATGGATGTAACACATTAGAGCAATGCAGGACGCAATTGCCGAGCTCGTTCCTACAACATAATCTCCTGCATCGCAGCCAACTCCCCATCCCGCCGATGATACCCGGTTTGCTCAATCAACTTTTCGGCTTGATCTAAATGGT
Organism: Algicola sp.; assembly: GCA_013216025.1. Taxonomy (GTDB): domain Bacteria; phylum Pseudomonadota; class Gammaproteobacteria; order Enterobacterales; family Alteromonadaceae; genus JABSOG01. Next base: position 1,770 of record JABSOG010000698.1, read on the forward strand.
CAGCGAAGCGGGTTTTCATCTCATCACTGTTTGGTGTTAATTCTTGCCCGTTCACTTTTATGACGAACTCGTCGTCACCGGCTTTTAACTGTTGGTGGATATCACGACAGGCTTGCAGGTGGTAATCGGTTAGGTGTAACAGCATTTGGCTGTAGGTGGCAGATTCGAAGACTTCGTCTAAATCTTGCCATGCGGCTTCGTGGTTATTTTGGTGGGTGTGGAGGGTGGCTCGGGCGAGAAGGCCTAATGGTAGAAAGTCTGCTCTGCCTGCACTCCTCAATCCAATCACCGATTGATTTAAATACATTTTAGCTTGGTCAAATTCAACCGTGTTTTGCTTTAAGGCTTTTTGACAATAAGCTTTGCCCAAGATCAGCTGGTCCAACGCCGTGTCCAATACCCATCCTGCTTTCTTCACCCATTCAAGTGTTTTTTCTGCCCTTTGCATTACGTTATCCACTTCATCCAAATCCAATAATAGTGAACAAAACCAAAACCCTTGCAGGGAATACAGCGTATCATATTCAGGCCTGTATTTTTGCTGAATAGATTCGGCTACCATAAACAAGGCTTTGGCCTTTTTTTGCCTACCGGATTGAAAAAGCGCATCAGCCCATGTGCTTCGCCTAGCGATTTTATGAAAATAATCTTCACTGCGGTCGGCATAAGTGACACTTTGCTCACCATACTCGCTCGCTTGCGCCAGATTGCCCAACGCCAGATACAGTTCGTTGGTATTGCTGGCATTGATTGCGGCTCCCTTCCAGTCTTTCTGCTGCTTACGCATTACAACACTGGCCACAAAAGGCTCAACCGCCTCATACAAACGACCCAAGCCTCTCAGGGAAAAACCGGCCCAGTTGAGTGTGGCGGCTTTATCCTCATCAGTTAACCCTGCTGCTGGTTTATTCCAAGTTTTATCAAAAAAATAGGCAACACAGGCCAAATCGGTGCCAAATGCGCCTAGGTTGTGAACGATATATGCTCGACCTTCACGCCTAATCCTCGGCCAATAAACCTCATCCAAAGCCTGTCGATGCAAACCAGCCAAACAACCATGAGCAACGGCTGTAAATAGCGGTTCCAGCTCTTCCAACGTATCCGGCAACTCTTTCTCCGGCAAGTTTTTGTAGTATTCATAAAGCCTTTCGTGGGCGGCTTGGTAACCTTTAGGGTTTTCGGTTTTAAGCTGTTCAGTAAAGTACTCTCGTACCAGTGGATGACAATCAAGCACCTGACCTTGCTCAGGTTTCAAAATAAGATTCAAATCAGTAAGGTGTTCAACCGCAAATGCCCAGTCTTCAAGGCTCAGGTCTTGAATCCGCTCGCTGACCCCTTCAATGGCAGGTGCTGCTTTTAAAACATCAATAGCATCTTGAGTTGCTGCCCGGTCAAACAGACCAAGTATATAAAGAATATCCAGCTCTGGGCCATCTTCGGTTTTAAGCCAACCATGGTAAGACGCCATCACTTTTTTGGCGTGTCTGCCCTGTTTGCTTCTACCGTTATATGCAGGCATTTGATCTCTTTTGCCAATATCACCTTGGTAGACAGTTTTTAGATAACTCCCGAGCAATGCCAAAGTCAGCGCATGACCTTCAACCTCGTCAACAGCCTTTTCCATGTCAGCTTTTAGGCCGATGGCTTGATTGTTTTTAAGCACTTGCACGCCCGCTTCAACACTTAACCGTTCCAGTTCGATACTCTGACAATCGCTCGATTGCAATTCAAAAACCGCCACCCTTGAGGTGACAACACACAAACCATCGAGGTTATAAGCAAGGTTTTTTAAAAGTGCTGACAGTGATTGATCTTTTAACCGGCCTTGCAAATCACCCGCCGGGTATTGCATCGGCTCTAAACCATCGAGAATCAACAGGGTTTTGCGCTGGCTGAACAGCTTTGCCAGTTTCAACCCTTGGTCGTGTGGCGATGAGGGTATTTCTCCTTTGTATTGTAAAAATACAAAAGCTTGATTGATAAACTGCTCAGCTGATACATGCCGCTGGTCGCTGGTACCTTGCGAATAAAACGAATGAGCGAACACTCGCGCTGCACCTTTAAAACCGCTGTCTCGAATCTCGTTGAGCCAAGTGTTTATTAATGAGGATTTACCCACCCCACCCCAAGCGATAAAACTGATGATTCGGGTGTTTTGGTCATCCCACGCCTTGTGTAGCTGCTTGATTTCTTTTTCACGACCAACGATATCGCCGGGGGTGACGGGTAAGTTGGATTGAAAATCAATATTAGCTGGTTTATCAAAATAACTGCCGGGGTCTGGCAAATCTGCAATTTCTTCGAGTTGTCCAACCTCTGGGGTAAAGGCTTTATGTTTGCCTGCCAAGCGGCGTTTCAGGTCATCAAAACCTTTGAGGTTGTCGGGGGTAATTAGGTAAAGCGTATCACTGCCCAAAATTAAAGGAATATGCGCTTTGTCGTCAATGTTAAGCAGAACAAGCAGAAATTTATTATTGCTACTGGCGTCATTATTAATGGCGTTATATATCACTTTACCTTCAAATCGACAACCATAACCAATCTTATCTTTTTCTTTGCCAGTAATACGTCTTTTATAGGTTTCGGTGCAAATCAGTAGTACAAAGTCGGCATCTTCAATACCGTTTTCCATCCACAGTGCCCAACCGTTTTCCGGCGCGGCTATTTGCTGATCGATGAGTACATCAAACCCAGACTTTCGAAATTCATTGGCCAATTGCAGCACTTTTTTGGCGTGTTGATCACTGTCGTGACTATATGAGATAAACAACTGTATTGGCATGGGGCTTAATCTTATAACGAACTGCTTTGTGCCTTAAAGATTAGCCGGTTTTTCATTAAAAGAGAAATGGTGGGTTTATAAAAGGGGTATCCACTTAGCTCCACCTCACACAAGATGTAGTGTTTACCTGTTTGAGATATCTTTATAGGTTACC
>JABSOG010000007.1 GCA_013216025.1 Algicola sp.
AAACGACCATTAAGGTAATAGGTCATGTCGACCCAAGTTTCGAGCTTGACGCCTTCGGGCAATTCCAACTGCTTTTTAGCGACAAAACGATCCATGACCATGGCCACATCGGTAATGCTCTGATCTTTAGATGCCCCGATAAAGAACGTAGTGGAATTTTTGCCGTTAAATTTAGAGAACTGAATGCCTTCGGTAAAACCGTCATGAACTGTGGCCACATCGCCCACCAAAACCTGAGTGCCATCGGCTAAACTCAACAGTGGCAGGTTTTCAAATTCGATGCCGCTATACGCCTGATTTTCGACTCGTAACGAGATATAACCGTTTTCGGCCTTGATCTGCCCAGCTGAGCGGTTTGCCGAAGAGTTTCGAACCGCATTAGCCACATCGTTGAACGACAGGTTGTATTCGCGTAATTTTTCTTTGCTAATCTCGATACCGATTTCGTAATCGAGGCCGCTGTAAAACTCCGAAATACTAATCAAAGGTAACGATTGGATTTCATCGTGGATTTGCTTGCCCAACTCTTTGAGCTGGCGATTGCTCAAGTCGCCATACAAGCTGATATACATCACCTGTTGACGGCCTTTGATGCGTTCGACTCTGGGGGGTTCCATGCCATTGGGGAAGGTAGAGATAGAATCAATCGCCGATTTAATTTCATTAAGCATTTCTTGAGCATCGTAGGAGTCGTCTACCTTCACCGTTATCGACGAGCTATTACGGTTCGAATATGTGGTCAGTCGTTCTATGCCCTGCAACGATTTAAGTGCTTCTTCAACCTTGATGGTGATGCCTTCTTCCACTTCTTGCGGTGCAGCACCCGGGTATCCAACGCTGATCCTGATCACATTCGACTCCCCTTGAGGGAACATCTGTTTGTTGATCACGGTGTGATAGGTCAGCAATCCACCAGCCAAAATGAAGATCATCAACAGGTTGGCTGCCACACTGTTGCGGGCAAACCAGGCGATCAGCCCTTTATTGACATTATCCATCGATTATTCCTCTTTCATCGCCAGTTGTGATTTCGCTGCGTCAACAGTGTCATCACCATTACCCAATGCTTTATCTGATTTGAGCGCCAGCGACATACCTTCAATCGGATAGTCCATTGCAGAGATGATCAAACTTTCGCCATTAACCAACCCTTGTGTGATCACCGCATCACGCGCTTGTTGTCTTATCACCACAACTGATTTGAAGTTCAATTTGTTGTCGCCGCCCAAAACGGCCACTTTACCTTCAACAATGAGATGACGCGGCACCAAAGTCGCCAAAGGTAATAAAATACCGTTGATTTTGGCGCTCACATAAGTACCAAACCGCAGAGTCTCTTTATCGTCGCCGTATGGCTGTTGCACTTCGGCAACCAGATAACTCATCCGGCTTTTGGCGTCGATCACCCCTTCGCTACGAGCAATTTTGGCTTTCCAGATCAGCAATTTCCCCCCCACAGAGCTCGACAACTCGACCTCGGCATTAACGCCGCCCTCGCTTAAATATTGTAATTCGTCGGTAGATACCGGTAAACGAACCTCGGCCAGTGCCGTGCTCAACAATTTTCCCAGCTCAGTGCCGGTGCCGACATAAGAGCCAAGACCAATGCTGCGTGAACCGATAAGTGCATCATATGGCGCCACAACTTCAGTGCGTTCAAGGTTACGCTTGGCTCTTTTGACCGATGCTTCGGCTGCTTTAACCTTGGCTTGTTCTTGTTTTAACTGGGGGCGACGCAAACCCAAATCAGACGGCGCGGCATCGGATACGTTTTTCCACTCTTCTTTGGCGACATGCCCTTGGGCCTGCTCTTGTTCTAATGATGCCAGAGCCGATGCATGATTCGCCTGGGCTTCAATCAGCGCGGCTTCATAGTCACTGGGGTCGATACGGGCCAACAATTGGCCTTTTTTAACAAAACCACCACGAACAAACTCTTCAGCCAATAAAGTGATTTGGCCATTGACCTGAGCCACCATACGGGTTTCGTACCGGGCTTCAACCACCCCTTGCGAACCAACCTTTAATTGCAATGGCGCGACTTCAATCGGTTTCACAGAAACAACGGGGACAGATATCTCGACTTTCTTTTCTTCCGGCGGCTTTTTCATCGAAGATAAGGCAATAAATCCGCCAATTCCCGCGAGTATAAAGACAATGGGATAGATTATTTGTTTTTTGGTGGCCACGAGCGTACCCTCTGCAAATGTAATTGGATGTCGGTATAGAAAAATTCCAGCGCGCTAGTCTAACCAAAACCAGCCCATAACGCTCTAGAAAACTGTAACGACTTGTTTTTAAAAGCTCTATTAGTGCTGTTTCAAAGCTACCTTGAACCCCTGATTTTAGCTCAGAACCCGCACAAGATCAGCGCGAAATCACCATTTATCGACAATGAACCATTAACAACTTGATACATTCTCAAAAAACAAAACCGCTTATAATCGACGGTAATGCACACTTAACGACCAAAAGACAACCCAAACTATGCAAACATCAGCTTTCACCCCGTTCAAACCGCTTTTTCTGAGCCTATTGATACTGTTTTTAAGCGGTTGCGGCGGTGGCTCATCTTCAAGCAACGTTGACACTTTACCCAATCAAACACCTGTTCCACAGCCCCCAGCGCAACGTGTTGCAGTCGCCGATATAAATTTTTCCGATGCGACTTTGCAACAGTGCATCAACGACGATACCAATGGTTTTGTGTACGCTGACGAATTTTTCGAGCTGAACTGTAACTATTACGGCATCGATAATCTCGGGGGTATTGAGGCTTTTACCAATCTCACCCATTTGTATCTATTCGCAAATCTGATTGACAACGTCACGCCCTTGTCTGAGTTGACTCAACTGATATTCTTAAATGCCGGGTTAAATCACATTGAAGATGTCAGTGCGTTGTCTGGATTGGTCAAACTAGAGGTTTTGTATTTGGCACAAAACACCATCACCGACATTAACGGATTAACCAATCTGCATGGATTAATCCAGCTCGATTTATCTGAGAACAACGGCATAACAGACATCACTGCACTGACCAACATGACCGAACTGCAATTTTTGCTGCTAAATCGCAACAATGTTAGCGATGTGACACCGCTAGCCGGGCTCACCCAACTACAAACATTGAGCTTGTACAACAATAATGTCAGCGATGCTTCACCACTAACCGGCCTGAACCAACTGGTGGCGCTGGTTTTGAACGTAAACCACATCAGTGATGTCTCGTCACTGGCAGCATTGACTCAGTTAAGTGAGTTGTCGCTGTCGTATAACGAGATTGAGACTGGTGTTGAATTATTGATATCGCTGGATAATCCCTCGCTGATTAACCTCAGTGGCAATGACGACATTGCTTGTGCTGAGCTTGATTTGTTGGTTGAGCGCTTTGGCGATGGAGTTGTTTTGATGCCTGAGCTTTGTGTTCTTTGATCTATTGTGGGCGCTACGCGCTGCGGCTAACGCCTTTTAAGGTCAAAAGCTTCAACACGGAGGCACGGAGACACGGAGAATGAAAGAGGAAAAGATTCAAAAAAAATTGAAAAGAGATAGATTGCAAAAAACCTTACCGTTCTTATTTTGTCTTTTGCTTTTTGGTTTTCCTCTTTCTTTCCTCCGCCCCTCCGTGCCTCCGTGTTGAGATCTTTTGACTTTATTGGCGTTAGCCGAACTTCCGAGCGTAGCGAGGCAGCATAGTCGCGTTACCCAGCACACCACCCTGATGAACATACATTATTGGCGTATCACCTGCAGCCTGCTTAACGTACTCCAGTAAAGTCATCCACCCAAGCGGGTCATATAGCAGTTCAAACTCAACCCCAGTTTGTCGTTTTAACTGCTGCCAAATCTGATAAAACTCAGGATAAAGCTTACCGAAGTGATATTTTTTGGTCGTTGGCAAAATCGTTGGATGATGGCTGTCCACATTCGACAGCTCATTAAACTGCGCTTTTAAATAGTCATCGCCACCAACACAAGCGCAGGTCAACACCTCAAAAGGCAGTGATAATTGCACAAACCGCTTTTGCAAAAACAAAGCTGTGGTGCCAGTACCCGAGGGTAAAGCGACGTTTAACTGTTCAATTTTTTGCGAAGCAGCCCAATCGGCAATCTCATCGGCCAGCAGATTAACCCCTACAGCGGCGTCTTGGTACCGCCCCCCTTCAGGCACATATTGGCAATTGGATTCATTAGGCAAAACCTGTTGCACCACATAACGCTCTAACGTTTGACCGTCTTTAAGCTGACCAACCTCAATGATATTAGCCCCATGGTTCAGCGCTGCCAGATAATTACCTGCCGGGTTTTGTTGTAGAAAAGAAGGGATGTGATTGACGTAAAAATCCAGTTTAACCTTTTTATCTTTCGCCAACACCGCCAAAGAATGCAAAGAATTGGCTTGAGGCGAACCAAAGCCAATTAGCTTATCGACGTTGGATAAGTCCTGTTGCAACAGATAATAGAACTTACGCGCCTTATTGCCGGAGAAATCCGGATGGATAAGGTCGTCTCTTTTTAGATAAAAGTCGAAATTATCGAATGTGATTTTTTCTACGTGGGTTTTTGTGAGTTTCATTTAACTTATCCAACAAAATTTTGGTGCGCACGGCACACCCTACCAGCCACCACCAGCCGGGGTAAGCTCAAAATAAGTTTTGCGGACAGCTTGCCTGTCCCTGCACTTATTTTGACCTGACCCCATTGCGGAGCCTCCGTTCCTCCAGCCCCTAACCAAGCCATCGTTGCCCTACCACCCAACCCCCAAAGAAAACCCAACCTCAAGTCCACCACCCTCACAATTATTAAGCCGTAAAACCCCACCATGCGCACTAACAATCTCATTACACAACGTCAACCCAAGCCCAGTGCCTTCTTGCTTGGTGGTAAAGAACGGCAATAACGATTGCTGCAACTGGGCCTCACTCATGCCCGGCCCTCTATCTGTAATCGAAAACACCACCCTGTGATCCAACTCATCCAAAACCACCGACAAACCGACATCCTCAACCGCACTGCCCGACTCTTTGGCGTTTTTCAGCAGGTTTATCAACACCTGCTCCATTTGCCCTTGGTCGATAGAAACCTCCACCTCTGGCACTTCACCCGCCAGCTGAAACTCACACAAACGGGTGATAGTCGATATAAAACCCTTCAACTCAATAGCTTTAAGGCTGGGCAGCGGCAGGCGGGCGAAGCGAGCGTATTGATCGATAAACGTATGCAAGCGCTTGGTGCGCTGGCTGATGGTGTCGAGAATATCTGGCAGCATGTCGGCGTGTTGGGGTTTTGTTGTCAGTATGTCTTTGGCTGAGTTGGTTAATGACGCGATTGGGGCCAGTGAATTGTTGAGTTCGTGGCTCATTAGGCGGATGGCATTTTTCCATAGGTCGATTTCTTGGCGGGAGATTTCGGTAGTCATGTTTTTGTACAAATATAGATTGTGCTCTGCTCCGTTCAAAGTAAACATTTGACAGTTGAGGTAGTAAACTATTTTGTGTTGTTGGTCTTGATGGCTGTACAGGCCTTGGTGTTTTTCGATAGTGGCTTTTTTCAGCGTGTCTGGTAGGGCTTTAATGAGCGTTGAGAATATAATGCCGTCTAATGCTTCTTTTTGTTTGAACAAGGCTTGCGCCGCTTCGTTGGAATATACCACCACGCCGCGCATGTCTGTCAGTATCAGCGCCAGCGGGGTTTGCTGAATGATGGTGTCGAGCATTATTTCACGCTGGTAAAGGTTCATTCTTTCTTTGCGAATGGTTTGGGCTACATTGTTGTACGCGTCTATGATGCGGCCTAGTTCGTCGTGTCTTTTATTTTGAATGGTGATGCTAAAATCATTGTCTTCAAAGCACTTAACCCCTAACTCCAAGGTGTCGATCACTTGTTTAATTGAACGGGTGAAGATGCTAAATACCGCCCAAACGGCGAGAATGGTTACAAGGTTCAGCAGTAACGGCCAAACCTCATTATTTAAACCGAACTTTTGCAGCAGGTGATGACCCGCCGTTTGCAAGGCCAATACCAGTAAAACCAGCAGCAACAGCTGCCTTAGCATTAAAAAACTCATGAAAGCCCTAGTTTCTCCATACGACGATACAAAGACTGTCGGCTCAAGCCCAGTGTCTTGGCTGCTGCAGCTATCACGCCACCGGCATTTTCAAGCGCCCTTTCGATGTCTTGTGCACAAGGCTCTGGCGGGCCAATATTACGGGTTATGTCTACTTCTAAACCTAAGTTGATGGCTTTTATTTTATGCTCCTGACACAGCAACATCGCGCGTTTTAGGGTGTTTTCGAGTTGCCTGACGTTACCCGGCCAGTGGTACTGTTTTAGTTTGCGTTTGGCGCAAGGGGCCAAAATGTATTCTTCGTCAAGAAACAGCCCGGCTAGCGGCAATATGTCTTCTTTACGCTCTTCGAGCGGCGCCAGTTTCAATTCGATAACATTGAGGCGATAGTACAAATCTTCTCTGAAAGTGCCCTGCTCTATGGCTTTGGGCAAATCGACGTTGGTGGCACTGATCATTCGCACGGTCACTTTTTGGGTTTCGGTGCTGCCAAGTCGTTCAAATTCGCCGGTTTGTAACACTCTGAGTAATTTGCGTTGCCCTTCCATCGACAGGTTGCCAATTTCATCTAAAAACAAGGTGCCGGTATGGGCAGCTTCAAAACGGCCTTTTCTACGTTTGGTTGCGCCGGTATAAGCACCCGCTTCTGCGCCGAACAATTCTGCTTCTATTAGATTTTCGGGCAAAGCGCCTACGTTAACTTTAATAAAGGGGGCGTTTTTGCAACTGGAATTGGCTTGCACCACTTCGGCGATTTTTTCTTTGCCTGCGCCGTTAGGGCCCGTAACAAGAATAGGCACATCGGCGTGGGCAACTTGCGTGGCCATCTCAAGCACTTGCAGCATTTCGCTACTTTCAAAGCAGGTGCCACACAAGTCGTACTTTTCTTCTAGGGCAAGGCGTTTTTTCGAGTGCTTTTTAGTGATGGTGTCTTGCGTGCGTTGCAGGTGATGCAGTTTGATCAGATTGTTCACGGTGATCAGCAGCTTTTGGTCATCCCAAGGTTTGCCAAGATAATCTGCCGCACCAGCTTTAACCAAATCTACCGCTGTCGATAAATCAGTCCATGCGGTCAGTAGTATCACTGGCATGTGGCTGTAACGCTCTCTTATTTGGTGAAACAGCGCCACGCCTTCCTCACCTGAGGTGGTATCACTGACAAAGTTCATATCTTGGATCACTAGGTCGAACTCTTCTTCAGCCAGCAAAACCAAACCCTGTGCTGGTGAGGTAGCGGTGGCCGAATCGAGGTCGTTTAGTTTGAATAAAATTGACAGTGACTTCAAAACATCTGGATTGTCATCGATGATCAGAACTTTTGCATTCATTTTTGCTTTACCGTGGGGTTAAATAGGCGCAAGTGTTGTTGAGACTATAGCAAAATAAGGCAAGTGATCTATGCTTATATCAACGTCCCAAACACAGTAGCAGCTGTTTCAATGCAAGTTTATACCGCCCGTCAGCCAATTCTAAATGCCAAAAAGAAGGTCGTTGCATACGAATTGCTGTTCCGAGATTCCAAGAAAAATTGCTTTCCTGCCCATGTAGCCCCCGATGCTGCTACGGCAAAGCTGTTGGTGAACAGTTATTTAAGCATGGGCTTAGAGGCGATCACCGAAGGAAAACCGGCTTTTATTAACTTTCCGCAACAAATGCTGACCGACCACTTGGTGCATATGGTGCCGTACAAGAACATTGTGGTTGAAATACTCGAAACCGTAGAACCCACAGATGAAAACTACGAACTGATACGCACGCTGTTTCACAAACGCTTTAATCTGGCGCTCGACGATTTTATTTATGATGAACGCTGGGATCGGTTCATGACGTTTATCAAGCTGATTAAAATTGACATTATCCAAACCCCGCTACACACAATCCGTCCGCTGATAACCAAGTTACGCCAAGCTAAAATCAAATTGCTGGCCGAAAAAATCGAAACTTATGAGGAGTTCGAAGAAGCCAAAGCGCTGGGGTTCGATTATTTTCAGGGGTATTTTTTATTTACACCAGAAGTTATGGTCGCCACCGATGTCGAGGCTTCGCAGCATTTTTTGCTGTCAATTTATGGCGAGGTCATGAAGGATGAATTTAGCTACCAGACCTTAGAAACTTATTTCGAACAAGACATGGCGCTGACCTATAAGCTGATGCGTTTTGTCAATTCGAGCCTGTTTGATATCAAGCACGAAATTACCTCGCTTAAACAGGCGATGGTCTTTCTCGGCGAAAACCAGTTACGCAAGTTTATCTGTTTGATTGTCACAGCCCAAATTAACCCAAACAAACCCGCAGCGCTAGTGCAAAACACCGTGATTAGAGCCCGCTTGTGTGAATTGCTGGCAAAAAAGATGAAGTTATCAGAATGTGACTCTGCCTTTTTAACCGGTTTGTTCTCTACCATAGACGCCATTCTCGACCGTCCGATGCAAGACATACTCGACACCCTGCCTTTGGCCCAACCCATCAAAGATGCGTTGCTCAATGATGAAGGAGAACTGGCTGAATGCCTTAGGGCGACTGTCTGCTATTTGAATGGTGATTGGGATGAGGTTTGTGAATTTGCCGAGCGACATCAGATCAAACCGAATTACCTTATCAACGCCTGCAATGATGCGTTTAAGTGGTTAACGACCGTGCAAAATACGGTGACCCGTTAAAATAACCCACATTGAGACAAACCATTCTTTTCCAACCCCCATAAAAAAGCCCCGGCCTTATTGCGACAGGGATGTCGCGATAAGGCCGGGGCCATATTTTTACGCTCTAAGGCGAAAAAATTAGAACGTGTACTGGAGTTGTACACCAACAATCGTGTTGGTTCTCGTGGTACCCGTCAGGTTATCTTTGTCTTCAAAACGGAATATCTCTGGACGAATACGGAAACCTCTGGCAATCCATGGCAAATCGATTGGCGCACTGATACCGACCATGGTGCTTTCTAGGTCACGTAATCCACCAGCTTCGCTTGACAGTGAACCATAGACAAAGTGCACTGAACCTTTGGTGTTTTCACCAGTGAAACGGTAACCCGC
>JABSOG010000069.1 GCA_013216025.1 Algicola sp.
AGCCGGGCTCTAGTGTGTACACATTCCACAACCCTCGCACACCATCGGGCAGGGCTGTAGTTGGCACCCAAAAACCGGCTTGTTGATATTGTTGGGGTAAATTCAAATAGGCGAGTTGCCCATTGACCATATCAACGGCATTATCAGCAAAGGCAAACCGCAGCTGCACCGTGCGAGTGACTTGATCAACATCTTGTCCACGGGTTAATAATTTAACGTTATGGGTTTGTCCGGCGATGGTCACCGTTAGGTCTTGGGTCAAATCAAGCTGGCTGAGTAACGAGACCGGCACACCAATCTTGATTTCGTCGCTGCCAATTTGCAGTAATTTCAACGCTGGGCTGCCTGCGGCAATCACTTCGCCGAGCGCAATAAAGCGTTTGCTGACTACGCCGTCAAAAGGGGCAAGTAAAGTCGATTTTGCTATTTTGACTGCGGTCGAATGTAATCCGGCTTCAATGCGTTTTTTGCTGGCGATAAACCCCTGACGGCGAGCTTGCAGTTGGTCTAACGTTTGTTGGGCGCTAAAAGCATTTTGCCGCAGCGCTCTAATTCTTTTTAAATCGGCGTCGACCAGTTTCAAATCGGCGTCGACTTGCACCATGCGGGCCAATAACTCTTCTTTTTCGGTCTCAAGCAGGGCGGTATCTTGTCGTGCCAAAATGCTGCCCTGTTTGACTTTGTCACCTTCATTCACATATAGCGCGGCGACTTTGCCATTTTGCTCAAAACCGATATCGGCGTTTTGATTGGATTCGACTTTGCCGATAAACCGGCGCTGCACTTGATATTGCGATTGCTGTTTGAGCACATCACTTTGCGCTTGATGGTAATAGGCTTTGTCGTCGGCACTTGAAGTTAGGGTAGCGCTGGTGGCTTGGGAATCAGTGCAACCTGAAGTGAGTGAGGTGAGTATAACCAACAGGGCCAAGGCGCTGGCAGGACGAGCAATTTGATGGAACGATGGAAAAGATAAGGTGTTCATGGCAAAATCTCCGCAAATGCATTAAGCTATCAAACTGGACTGTCTAGTCTAGATTGGTCTAGTCTAGTCAAATTAAACTAGACTGTCCAGTCTTGTTTGGTATGATTTGGAGTTGATTTAGGGGAAGTAATGAATAAACCGAGAACTAAAAGCGAAGAAAAGCGCAAACTGATCATCGAAGCGGCCACAGAACTGTTCAGCGAACTGGGCTTTGCGCAGACCAGTATGGACAAAATCGCCAAAAAAGCCGGTGTATCAAAACAAACGGTTTACAGCCATTTTGGCAATAAAGACGAATTGTTTGTTGGTGCCATCAGCCGAAAATGCATTTCTCACAACCTGCGTGGGTTGGTCAACGAAAAGCTCGACGATCCAGAACAGGCCCTGACCGCACTGGGTTTAAGCTTTGTCGAAATGATTTTGACACCAGAGGTGGTCGCTGTTCACCGCACCTGCATAGGAGAGTCCGAAAGTTATCCTCACGTCTCCGAACTGTTTTACGAGGCAGGCCCCCAGCGCACCATCAGCGAAATAGCCGCTTGTATGAGCGAATTTGATAAACGCGGATTGTTGAAAATACCCGATCCCCGTTTTGCCGCCGCGCAATTTTTATGCATGGTCAAAGGCGAAGTCAGTATTCAGAGTGAATTGAACGTTGAAAAGCGGTTGAGTGATGAGACCGTTACCGCGTATGTACACAGTTGCGTTGCGATGTTTTTGCGGGGTTATGGGGTGTAGGGGTTAAAGTGGGCGCTACGCACATGTGTAGCCTCAGTCTGTTTAAGCGTTAGTGGATTGTTGTTGCGCCCGCCAAGTGTCGAGTGTTTGCATGATAGCTTGGGTGCCAATCATATCAAGGGCATGGGCAGCAGCGTCACACACCCGCTTGCCATCATTTGTTTGTGTGAAATCTTCTAAAAGCTCAATCAATCTGACTGATGCCTGACCTTGTTCAGTCACTCCAAGCAGTTTGGCTGCAATGGTTCTTAAATTGGGGCAATCTGCGTGGCTGTGTGCAAGCAACCCTTCAATAGTTATCAAAGGATCAAGTCGTGGTAGCAACTCTTCGGCAAATGCTAAGAACTTAGGGTGTTGTTTTTCTATCTGGTGTAGTACAAATATAGTCACGCTGTTCTTTTCGCCTAGTTGCAGTAATGCCTCGATAGCTGTTTTTGCAAAAAAATCCTCGCGGGCGAACTCAAAAAACCGTGGTATGACTGATTTTTCTTGCATCTCGCCAAGGATCGATATTACTTCTTTTACTTCTTGTTTGTTTTTTGAATTGAGCAGCTTTATTAAGGCTGGTGCTGCATCTGTGCTAGGTGTATGCAGCAGGTAGTCGATTGCTTTTTTTCGAACGTTAATATCGACATTATTTAGTAGCCGGCTTAATTCCTTGTCACTTGGCTCGTAATAGATAAGTGCTGCCGCGATCTCTTCGTGATAATTTGCAATCCCATTCAGTAGGAAGTTGGCCAAGTGATGATAATATGTTTTTACCGGAAAACGATAAAAATATTCTTTTGCCTTAGCTCTCGATTGTGGTGGCAGCTGAGAAAGTAACAATGCCAAATTCCAGCTATGTCCTCCTAGAGCGCCGAATGCATATAAATCACTCGACGAGGCCTGGATTGGTGCCTCAAATCTGGTTGTACTGATCGCCGGTTTCGCGTAGCCGTTGTTATAAAGGGCAACAGGATCAGTTTTGAACAGGGCGAGACCAGCCTTATGCACTTGCTCGTCACTGTCTGCAATCAACTCAAGACCTTCAGGCGGCACTGTTTTAAGATTGGTTAATCCTTTAGCTGCTGCAATCCTGACAGCGTTATGTTTCGCTCGCAATAATTTGACCAGTACGCCTGTCAGTGGTAACACATCGTGTTTTACTGCCATATTGATGGCACTTATCTGTCTGCTAGGATTTACTGTTACCAATTTAACGTAAAACTGTATTGTAATTTTAATAAGGAAAGTTTGCGTCTTTATTATCGCCCATTGCTCCTTAATCGTTTTAATTATTGTCTGCCAGCTTTTTTTGCCAAACCTATTTAATTTAGCCAAGTTGTTATTTTGCTTTAAGGTGTTGGTAAGTGACGATTTCAAATCAGCAGGAAGTTGGTTCAATGCGTTGAGATCTATGAGCAAGCTGATTGCAGTGGTCGCTGTTGAGGTTGGTTTTGAGACTAACTTAACAAGCTCTCGAACAACCCCTTCTTTGGACATCACCGAACAGGCATATAACATATCCTTATAATCGAGTTGCCACTTTAATAGTTGTTGTATTGCGTCAACCGGGGGGATATTTGAGAATGCACTGAGGATATACTGACGGTCTACACAGTTAGTTCCGAAACAGGATATTAATGACGGGTGTTCCAGTTTCCTTTGCCGAATAAAAGCCTTTGCTAAATGATAGCTTAAACTAGTGTCCCCGAGTTGCTTTCGCAGACCATCGATATCATCAATTACCTCCAGTTTATCCATATTTCTAAGAGCGGTAAAAAGTGATTTGCACAGAGGTAGATCATTATCGGTCTGGGCTTGTTCAAGCGTGCGGAGAATTAACGGTATGGCAGCTACATCTTTTACATCGTGTAGTGCATTATATGCGGATTCACGAAGGCCACTACCGGTGGTTCGTATTATGTTGAGCAATGTCTGGGCTGCCATAGCAGAGCCAATTTTGCCAAGGCCGGCTATGCAAGTACGCCTGATAGCAGGGTCATTGTCATTTATCAACTCCAGCAATACGTCACAGCTGGCATCACCAAGACTGACGAGCTGTGCGGCTGCCGCATTGCGATTGTCGTTGTTGGCAGCCAGTTTTGACACAATATTGCGAATGGCAAAGTAGTCGCGTATTCTGCGGTGGACGAACTCCAAGTTTTCCATTTCACCTTTAAGGACCATGCAGTCCAGACCATAAGTGGTGAAATGTTTTAATCTGAAGGGGAGGCGATTATTGCATGCAAGATAAAAGTGGAGTATGGGATTGGCTAGAATTGGAGAAGAAAGCAGCTTGAAGTTTGCTCTAAAATAAATAATCAAGAATAGGGATATTAGCCCTGTAATTATGCCAAATCCCACATTGAGCAGGCCGCCTATTATTACGCTAACAGTGAATACAGCAATAGCTGAAAAGGTTTGAGCGGGTTTGTCTTCCCAAAAAAACTCAATTGCACCAATAATCCAAGCTGCGACCAATGCTGAACGAAGCACATTTTGTCCATCGAAAAACCAAACACCAGCAAGTGCTATTGAGATAAAATAACAAGCCCACCGGGTGACACTAGAGATAGGCTCGATATCCGTCAGGCCCAGACAGAAAATGATGGCACCACTTGCAATTGCGAAACTCCACCCGGCAATAGGTAATGATGAGTACATAGTCGTGCCAATGATTAATGAAGCGACAGCGATCATTAGCAATACTGCGAACCACTTATACCAGTACTCTTTTGTGTCAAAATCACCTATTAATAGAAATGAGAAGACGGCAAACAATACCAATTCTATATAACCAGCAAAAGGCCAGGGTAAAAACTCATTGGCACCACCAATCACTAGCGCAAAAACAGGGAGTAATGCGAACCACAGTGGCAACCAAAATAAAGGCTCGGACTTTTCGTTATCCACCTTATCTGCAA
This sequence comes from Algicola sp., assembly GCA_013216025.1. GTDB lineage: Bacteria > Pseudomonadota > Gammaproteobacteria > Enterobacterales > Alteromonadaceae > JABSOG01. The sequence continues at coordinate 4,633 of JABSOG010000069.1, forward strand.
ATACAAACAACCATAAAAAAAACAGGCCAGCCAATAGGCTAACGCCAATACTACTTAATATTTCGAAACCCGTGACTTGTGGCAGATAAAAAGTGAAGGCCACCAGAAAGCTGAATAAGCCGACTATAGTCGCTCTTGTAGCGGTTAATAGGGTGCGGGGATTTTCTTTATTTTGTTCCCAAAGAAATTGAAAAAGCTTACCCAAATGGATTGATGAGCGCGACCTTTCACTCATACGCTGGGCGAGCCAGCCCAGATATGTGTTCATTTGGGTAATTGAATAAGGCGTCTTCACACGGCGATTGGTTTGCAGATTAATTTCATCTCTTGCGCCACTGTCTCGCCGGGCTTTGCGTTGCATCATCGAATCGACAAATGTCTCAAAAAGATGTAAGCGTCGAGCTGTCATGGAGAGAAGTCCATTTGGCTGCTCTGGGCTGAAAGCATCATCACCGTAGGCAAGCACCATGACACTTAACTCAAGTGGTGTTGCGGCCATCGCACGAAGTTCCGGGTCTGTTTTAAGTGTCTCTCTTAGCTGGTTCGCTTTAGCGGCTTGTAGATAATTGTCAATCATATCAGGCGTTAATGGCTGTACTTTGATTGCCATGTCGAGTTCTAACCGTATAGATCGCGTTTCAACAAGTGCCTGATAATCACCACTGCGGCTACAGACGATAACGGGGATCCCGGGGTGTTGGCAAAAAAAGACGTTTAGCTCTTGTACTATGGTACTACGCAGTGATTCTTTGACTTCGTCAAGTCCATCTAATAACAGCCATATATTGGCGCTCTCAATCCAAGATGTGGCGGTGGTTGCGCAGAGCCCTGCGCCGCGTATTTGCGCAAGACTTTCAATAATCCAGTTGTGGACTTTCAGAGTCTGGGCTGTCCCATGCTTAATACCATTGGTATTGTTGCTGTGGCCGGGGGATTCAGCACTATCCCAAAGTGAAAGGTTTAACAACACGGGAACTTTATTATCTGGGTGGTTTTCGGCTTTTTCGTGGAAAGATGCCGCTACATCCAGCAGTGTTGTTGTCTTGCCTGAACCCGGGCCACCAAGCAATAACAATCGGTTTTCGCCAGCAGTAAGGATTTCATTGATGGTATTGCACGACTGGGTTTCGCTGCCCTTTTTGATTTCCTCAAACTCAAAATGCCAAGGGAGTACTGCGCGGGGCATAGTTGTGGTATCAAGATCAATAAATTGTGCGCAATGGATAGAACTTCGCAGGCGTTTGTTAATGTCTTTACCAAACCAGCGAAGATATGTTTCCCGTTCCAGTGGCTGGTTTGGCGCTTTGTGTTGACGGCTACTAATGCGAAGAAGTGTTTTTGCTAATTGTGTTAATACGCCGAGCAGGACGATAACCGCAATAAAAAGCAGTATCATCACACCAAGATTGTCGACAGGTATACCATGGTTTTTGAGCCAGCCAGTAAATTGGTTCCAGGCGGTAACGGAACTGCCGATTTGACCAAGCAGTAATGCTGCCGCTGCCAGCACTGCGCCGATGACAAGCCAGATGGGTGGTTGTTGCTTAAAAAAATACTCTCCAGCTGTGAGTTTGGACTTGCATTACTCTTCATCATTCAACTTATCCAACGCATCGGCAACCAACAGTGCCCGCTCTTTTTCCAGCTGTTGAATCAACTCAGCCTCACTGGGCAGATATCTGGAGGCAAACAGCTGTTTACCATCGGCCAATGCGGAATATTTGGCGATGGTTTCCGTTTTCTCACTGCACAATATCAGGCCGATGGTGGGGTTATCGTCATCGTCTTTTTCATGCTGGTCATAAATGCGAACATAGGTGTCCATCTGGCCAACATCTTGATGGGTCAGTAACCCCAGTTTTAAATCGATCAGCAAAAAACATTTGAGCTTAAAGTTGTAAAATACCAAATCAAGATAAAAATCCTGATCGGGTGTTTTGACTCTTTGTTGGCGGGCGACAAAAGCAAATCCTTTGCCCAACTCTAATAAAAAGAGTTGTAGGTTGTCGATAAGTGCTTGCTCTAATTCGCTCTCTAACGCGAGCTGTGAAGGAAGGTTGAGAAAATCAAGGATATAGGGGTCTCGTAAAAAGTCTCTGGGGTTGGTTTTTAAAGGCGTAGTTTTTTGCGCTGCTTCATGTGTAGTGGCCGCCTTGTCTTTGCTGCTCAGCAAGCGCTCGTAATAAAGCACACTGATTTGGCGGTCGAGGGCGCGTGCGCTCCAATGTTGTTCAATGGCTTCGAGCATATACCAATCTCGCGCTTGCTGATTTTCAACACGAATAAGCGTGCGATAATGTGTCCAGGTCAATTCGGCACGCACTGCGTGCCGAATTGGAAAAGCCAGATAAAACGCACGCATGTTGCGTAAGTTACGAACGGTGAAACCTTTGCCAAATTCTACCGTGAGCTTTTCGGATACTTGTTGTAATTGCTGTTTACCGTATTCGACCCGTTCTCGTCCCTGTTGTTCCTCGTTTACCAGCAGTTGTCCAATCTGCCAATAGCATTGCACCATGGCATCATTTACAGTTTGTTGTAACTGGTGACGAGCTTGCGTCAACACTTTGCGTATTTGAGTTAATAACCCTGTATTGATTAGCGCTTTATTCATGGTGTTATTGCCTGTTAGACTTTATCAATAGAGATATTTGGGAACAATTCGGCACGCACTGCGTGCCGAATTCCAAGCTGCTGATTTTATTGATATTTACAATCGTTCTCTTAAAGAGTATTTCGCAATCATCAGCCTCATAATAGGAAGATAATCACACGTCTATAGCGCAACGTCACCCATTTTTATTGGCACGCCTAAACCAGTCGACCGCCTGTGCATAATATTTAACCGGCGTACTAATCTGGTGGTGACTACAAATAAAACCTTGGGGCGTAGGTGGCTTTGTTAATGAGGCTTTTAACATACTGAATTATTGGTTATCCCGCAATGATTTACCGCCTGTTGTATTACCTTCACCCTCACCGCGCAATTTTATGCATGGTCAAAGGCGAAGTCAGTATTCAGAGTGAATTGAATGTTGAAAAGCGGCTCAGAGATGAGACTGTTACCGCGTATGTGCACAGTTGTGTTGCGATGTTTTTGCGTGGTTATGCTGCGTGAGTATAATTATATTATTAGGAACTAATTGACAGATATTTGGGATGTATTGGTTTGTTAGCTAATTCTTGCTGCAAGAATTTTCATCTGGCCATCTTCTTCATCCATTTGTATTGCTGCCAACACCTCGCCATCAATTTTTTCGAAGTGAGTGACCCACAATATAGAAACACCTTGTTGCCTTCTAATGCAGCGTACAAACTCTCTATTAATATCAATATCGCCTACTTTTTCTTGCAATGCCATTTGTTGCTCAATGAAATCACTTTTGGAAAAGGCGTTTTTCATGGTCTTGGATAAATCCTTTGAGAACTTTTGATAATCAAGTTCGTTGGAGGCATTAATCATATTGTCTAGAAACGGATTGGCATAAGCCAATATCTCTGCATCTGTTTTAATTGAAAAGTTCATAGATGTCCTTGGTGTAGCTTAATTCTGTTGGCCCAGCAACAATGTTCACCTCGCGGCGGCCCAATTATTCTTTAATTTACACAGTATCGTACACTGGGCTGTTAAATACCTGAACGTCATCAAAACAATTCGCGTTATTTTGTTCACGCCATATATTCAAAGCATGTTGCATATTCAGCCAAGACGTAACGGAGGTTTGTGTCGCAATCGCCAATCGGTGTGCCATATCGGGTGAACAATCGATTTGTTCGTTAACAAAATTTGATAGATGTTTGCGAGATACGTTAAGCATCTTAGCGGCCTGCGTGATGTTAATTTTTAACTCTGCCAATATATCTTCGCTTAAAATACGGCCCGGGTGCACCGGTTGTCTGCTGCGTTTATAAATGGTCATATTCAATGCCTTAGTGATATTGTTGATAATCGACGACGATGGCATTTTCGCCATCGAATTCAAAAGTGATACGCCAAGCGCCACTGACATCAATTGCCCAGCGTTGATCTGCTTTTGGTTCCAGCCTGTGTAGCCGATACCCAGGCAAATTCATATCTTGAGGGTTTGTCGCTGCATCAAGTCTGTCTAATCGATTTTCTAACTTTCTAGAGTGGGCGGCATTAATACCGCGAGTATTGCCCGTTTCGAAAAACTTCTCTAATCCTTTATGTCGAAATGACTTGATTGCCATTCATCGATTACTCATATGTTGATCTGAATATTAAGTGTAACCAAGTTGGTTTCACTTTGCCAGCTTTTAATGATTTCGTCGATTGCCCGTGTTTTGGTTTATGGGGTGATAGGGTGGGTAAAGGTATAGCGGAGGATTAGTCAGCTTCAATTGAGCTGATATTATGACACTTATTCTTTACTTATATAAATTAATGCTGCTAAGGCGAATATGGCCATTGTAACAACCTCTAAGATAGACACTTACTTTTGATTTTGCATGAAATGCAGAAAGGGCAGCCGTTAAATTTACATCTTTTAACGGTTCATTTAAAAGTATCACTGCTGGGTATATACAATTGTCTTCTGACGCTGGTACTGGTGCTGCTCCGGCTGCACTGAGTCCACTTAATCCAACATATATAACAGCTTGGCTATTCCAGCGAGTGCCTACTTGATCAACTGTTGCGTAGTATTAGCCATTGGGTTCAGCTAATGCCAAGCCTGAAAATAGCAATGTAGAGGTTAATACCACCATTTTTTTAAATATCAATTACTCTCCTAATTATACTCAAATTTCCGTACAGACTGTGCCGCGTGACTCTGCTGGTTTAATTGCTAATTTTTATTCTACTAGCAGTGCCTTCCCAGCGTACTTTTACTTCGGTGCACGATGTGTAGTCATTGAAAAAAAATTTCAGCTTCTTATTCGCCGTAAAAGCAGCAAGCGCTAAGGCCAAATTTCTTGCGTTTGCAGCAGCATCTGAATTGCTACAGATACTTAAGTCGGAAATCGCTGTGGATGTCCCATTTACATTTAAATAACCACCTACCCAGCAATGGCTACCTGTATTGGCAGATGTATCAACTGAATAAACCTTATCCATAACACACCAAGTGCCAGCATAAGCCGAGCTAGACATAGATAGGATGACGAAAGGGACTACTTTAAATAAATTCACAAAATTTCCTTATTACAGTTTAAAAACTGGCGTATTTTGCATTATTTTCATTCGTTTTACAAATTATTAACGTGTTCCCATCTACAAAATTCAGGTAATAGTAAGCCGCTAACGTGCTTTAATTAAACTATACCCAACCCCACGAATTGTCTTGATTTGATAGTCAGGACCGCTGCCAAGATTCAGCTGTTTTTTAAGGTTATAAACAAAGTTATCGATGGTGCGGTTGTCGACATAAACGTCTTTGCCCCACACTTCATCTAGTATTTGTTCGCGAGAGCAACTATTGCCAAGCTGGGCAAACAGGTAGGCGAGGATGTCGAAGGCGGTTTTGGTTAAATGAATAATCTGCTCTTGTTTCTGTTTCTGTTTTTGCTTTTGTAAAGAGACTTGTCGCAATGACCAATCAATTTGAAAGCCGTTAATTAGCGTGACGTTACGGTGTATCGGTATTTGCTTTCGCCTTAACAGTGCTTTGATACGTGCCAGCAGTTCGGTTGAGCGATAGGGTTTACTGACGTAATCATCGGCGCCAACATCAAAGCCTTCGACTACGTCTTTTTCGAGGCTTCGGGCGGTCAGCATCAGTACCAAAACATCAAATCGTTGCCTTATCCACTGGCACAACTGGTAACCATCGCCATCGGGCAACATAATGTCTAACACTATCAAATCGGCATTGTTTGATGCCAGCCAATCTTTTGCCTGTTGGACCAGCGCACATTGAAAAACCTCGTAACCTTCGAGTTCAAGGTTGTCGGCCAGTGCGTCGCGCAGGTTGTCATCGTCTTCGACGAGCAATAATCGGTTTGACAAAATTTATCCTTGGTCTGAATTCTTTAGAGTGAGTTGCCATAAGGTGCCCGCCGAGCTTGATTCGACAATGGCGATATCGCCTTGATGTAACTGCATAATCAGTTTGCACAGCGACAAACCTACGCCGGTGCCACTTTGAGTTTGGGTTTGTTCAATGCGGTAAAACTCGTCGAAAACCTGCTGCCAGTGAGCTTTGTTAATGCCGCAGCCGTTGTCTTGCACCAAAATGGCATTGCAACGTTCATCATAAGTAAAATCCACCGTGGCCTGTGGCTGCTCATTGTATTTTAGTCCATTGGAGATCAAATTTGAGATCACCAGTTCAAACAGCAGCGGGTCAACCGAACTGCTGAGTTTTGCAGGCAGGTTATTCGAGAAGCCTTGCTGCCCCTCAAATTTGTCGCAAACCCGGCCTAGCAGTTGATGCAAACTGGTCGGTGCCAATTGCAATTGCATTTCGCCGGACTTTATTCGGTTGAGCGACAGCAGGTTATCAACCATTAACCATAACCGGTCGACTTCACCGACGATTCTTGTGGGATAATCCTTTAGGCTCATTTGGCGCGAAGCCCGTTTATCGAGGGTTTCGGTCATTATTCGAATCGCCGCCAGCGGGGTTTTTAATTCGTGACTGACCAAATTGATGAACTGTTCGCGCAGTGTTATGGTTTGCTGCTCTTTTTCGCGGCGTTGGGTGATGATTTTACTAATGAGCAAAAGCGCTATCACCAGGGCCAACAACAAAAACAGTTTGACGGCAAAAAACCACTGCTGCCTTTGTGTTTGGGTGGTCCAGGTTTGACGCTGGATAGTAAACATCAACCCGGTCACATTTTCAGGTTGTTGGCTGTCAGCGCTTACTGCTATGTTGTCTGATTGCGCTAGAATGCCTTGGTTTTTAAGGGTGACTTGCACTTGTGACAGTAACTGGGGCAAGTCAAATGACAACAACAAACCCAACTGATTGCCAATAACACGATACACCCGCTTTTGATTGATAATGGAAAAATCGGCCAAAGTCGATAAGTCATTGATTTGGGGTTGCAGGGTTAAGTATCGGGCATTGTGCGTAAACCAAGCGGCATCAATATTGGCAGCCTCTAAATTGGCTTGAATAATGTTGACCGCCAAGGTTAAATCTGCTGATGAAAACCCACTGTTATGTTTGAACAAATAGTAAGACAAAGGGCGTAACGATGACGAGCCGCCCAGCAACAGTTGGGTTATCAATGCGTTATTCCAACGGGCTTTTTGTCCTAGCTGTAAAAACGCCAACCCTGAGATAACCTCTTCTAATGGTGATACTTGGAAGTTTTCGACTAGCGTGAAATATTCATTGCTGGCTTGAGCGGTTCGTTCATCATCCTTGTCATTTAACGCCTGTTCAATCTTAGCCAATGCGGTTACTCGCTCACCCGAATCTGTACGGTCAGCATAAGCTTGCCACAAGTCAGACACTGCTTTATTCGAATTGCCTTTAAAAGGGTAGGGATAAACAATATTGCCTTGATAAACCACCCAAGCGTCGATTTTGAGGGTTTGCCATTGGTTTTCAATGGTCGCCATCGACTTGGGCAAGTCGACTAATTGCGCATCTATCTGAGCTTTAAAAGTCTTGAGCACGGTGTCGTGCATCAGTGCCCGGTTGTTGGCGATAAGCTGCTTGTTTTGGCCAAACTCGATGAACAGTAAGGCGGTCATTAATAAACCGACAATGGCTATGATGGCACTGCTCTTATTGATGAAATTGTACTTAATCAAGTAAAGGCACTCGGTTAAAGTTCATTTGTGACTTGGGATAAGCCGGTTCGAAAGGGTCTGACCGATAGTCCAACAGACCAGCACGAGTAATTAATCGGCGCAATGCTTTAACCTGAGCCTGGCGTTGATAGTCTTGCGGTAACGATGACAGTAATCGAACAATGTCGTTATAGTGGTAAAATCTCGACCAATAACTCAGCCTGAGTTTTTCTCCAAAAGCGGCTACAGCATAAGATAAGCGAGTATCCGGCGAAGCGGCCTGAACCGAGTCTGTCACTATAGTGGCTGGTATTTGCTTATTGATATAGTGCACCTGCTGTCCCAACGGCTTTTTGTAAGCGACAGACAGCTTGGCCAATTGGGTGTCCCCGCTTGTGTTAAGAGTCCCTTGTTTTAGCTTGATTTCGTACAGTACCGTCACTTTGTGTCCGGCACCAATTTCGCCGCCATCTTTGTTGGCATCGGTAAAATCCTGTTCATTCAATTGACGATTGTCATAACCCAACTGGCGATAGCTGTCGATGACATCACTGTTGAAGGTTAATTGCACTTTGGCATCTTTGGCGACGGTTTGCAGTTGTTTGGTGAGTTCGTCAACAAAGGTCCGCTGTATGTCTTGCTGGTCGGCGATATAAAGGTAGTGGCCGTTGCCCTGATTGGCCAACTGCTCCAATAAATAGTCATTAAACATACCGGTACCCACGCCAACGGTGGTTAAAAAGATGCCTTTGTCTTTGCTTTGTTTCACTTGTGCGACAATACCTTCAGGTGAAACATCCCCGATATTGGCCATGCCATCAGAGGTTAAAATCACCCGGTTGTTAAAGCCGGGTTGAAACATTTGGTCGGCGACTTGATACGCCAGTTTTATGCCAGCCTCGGCATTGGTTCCGCCGTCGGCTCTCATGGCGTTAATGGCGGCAAATATCTTGCGTTTATTACCCGCCCTTGTGGCAGGCAAAACTATTGTGGCATCAAAGTTATAGCTGACCACCGCTACTTGGTCATCATCATTAAGCTGCGATACCAGTGAGGTAAAGGCATGTTTTAACAGTTGCAGTTTGCTGCCTCTGGCCATTGAGCCAGACACATCTGCGAGCAAAACAATGTTGCTGGGATTACGCTGTTCGTCGCTGAGTATTTTTGTTTGCAGGCCCACATGCAGAAGATGATAACCCTTGCGAAACGGCGATGGCATCGCTTGCGCACTGATGGCAAACAAGTCATCGCTGGGGTGATATTGGTAGTTCAAGGCATTGATAAACTCTTCAATTCGAATGCCATCCTGATTGGGCATATTGTTGCTGCCCAGCATTTTGGTTGCCAATCGGTATGAGCCGTTGTCAACATCCATCGAAAAAGTCGATACCGGTTGATTGGCGGTTTCAAGGGTGGGGTTGACACGATAACGTTTGAAAATCTGTTGGTTGTTTTGGGTGGTGTCGGGCGCATATTGTTTTAATAAGACGATTTGCTGGGTCGACATTTCTAAGTTTGAAACTTGGCCTGTGTTGACATTTTGTATTGTTTGGGCACTACCTGAGTCTACGCCGGCGCCGCTATTCGTATTGATCTCAGAGCTGGTGCTTTGTGACGCACAGTTGGCCAGCAGCATCACTAACGCACTAATGCACGCGATTTTTAATCCGATTAATATTTTATTCATGTTGTGGTTTCCATCTTTTTTAAACTTGATGAAACTGTAACGTTTATTGTGAGGGTTATTGTCATGGTTGTATCATGATTTGAGGATAATTGTCATGGTTTTGCGAAAGATGATGGTGTTTGGCAATGGTAGGGGCGGCGAGGCGGCGGCCCTCGTGTCCGCCCATATTTGAGGTTGGTGCAAACCCATAGATGGGAGAGCACCATTATATCTTTATTGACAAGCAACCTCCGTCCAGAACCAATTGGACGCGGTAGGCGTTTCCCAAACCCCCGGGTTGTTTTTGGCTTCAAAGCACTTACCCGCATGAGTCACCTTGTCACCATTGTTGGCGTGAGTACTGCCAGCAACCCACGTGATAAAGTCAGGGCCAGGATCGGTCGGGTCCGTTGGATCTGTTGGGTCGGTCGGATCTGTAGGGTCCGTTGGGTCGGTCGGATCTGTAGGGTCGGTCGGATCGGTAGGGTCAGTCGGATCGGTAGGCTCTGCATCTTTAACGTACTTCCAAGGACCACCAGCATTTGGCTTGTCACCCTTTGTCCACCACAACATTTTATAAACCTTGTCTATATTATCCTTGTCTTTATAAACGACCTGCTCACCTGCGTTATCATAGACTTTTGTGGCGCTCCAACGAGCTATACCACCATTGCCTGGGTCTGGATCGCCATTGGGATCAGCTGGCATATCAGCCTCTGGTATAACGCGGATCTCTGGCCAGTTAGCGTGAGAGCCGTAAAGGTTGGTCACACATTTGTCGTAGCCACTGGGCACAAGTGCTGAGTAAGCCGTTTGAAAACCCACCAATGAACACTCAAAAGATTGGCCTTCTGGGCGGTCTGCGTAGTATTTCCAGTTGCCGTCCCAGTTGGTATACAACACATCGGTTGCACCATTTAGGTTGAGGCTGCCGTAAGGTGTTTGCTGGTAGCAGGTATTTTTTTCGTCGGCTTCTATGGGGATTTGATAGTGTGCTGCCAAACCTTCCCAGTAACGAATACGGTTGACGGGTTGGCCTTTATGCCGGTTTTGCGCGCCACATTCGATACCGCCATTGATGACGTTAATCGTGGTACCAAATCCATAACCAATACCGGCATTTGCTTCTCGTACTGACGGCGACCAAGTACGGTCAATCACATGCAACATCGCCGGTTTGGGCGCTTGCGGGGTTAAGAAAAACCAAATTGCCGAGGCCAGATTCAACCACGAGTCAGCTACAAGGCCGGGGTTGTTCAACAACACCGTGGCATCGCCGTTAAACATCACCTCAGAAAAAGCGCCGTAGTTGAAATGATACGACAACTGTTTTGCCCCCCGGCCAAAGTAACCTTTGCCCGGTGAACAGGGCCAACGGGCATTTTGCCAGTCGTTTTGACCACAACCGGTGGTGTAACCCGAGTCGCCTTCACTCCAGCCCATTTCACGAACATGAACCAAGGCTTGTTGCCATTCTTCAAGGCGGTTTGGGTTGTCAGAGGTATTGTCTGTTGAGATGTGTCCGCCGGTTTCTTGGGCAAAATGGGCAAACGCGGTCACGATAGATTTTTTACAAATAGCATTGGCATTACGACCATCGGTGTATTGTCCACAAAAAGCCGGAAATTTGCCTATGGCCCGTAAAAAACGAGTGTAGGTGTATTCCGGTGCCGCCATTTGGGTCAAAAAGTCCCACTGGGCTTGAGGAAAAACACTTTCTACGCGTTTAACGTTTTCAGGGTTTTGTGCTGCACCGGGGACGATGGCCTCTACGACAGCGTTGTCATTTGTTTCGAGCGCTTTAGCCCAAACATCGTACATCGGGTTGGGGGTTTTGGCATCTTGTGTGGCATTGACTTGCTTGTCTGAAACGACATAGCCGTTGGGGTTTTGTGGGTCTGGCTGTGGGTCCATCGCATAGCTGTTTGTGGCAATAACACAACCGACGACAGTGGCCAGTAAACTGGGTTTAAACATGGGATTTTATCCTCTTTTTTGCATATTAGTATTATTAGTGCATTTCTTTTTTATTGTTGAATATGGGAGAATAGACCCGGATTTAGTTAAAGTCTAGAATAATCTGGTAATTATTATTCACTTTTAGTCTACTATATGCATTTATATCAGTGTGTATTCATTTGTGTCAATTTGTACCCTGTGCTTTAAAAATAACCTGAATGACTATTTATGCTGTTTTTCAATGGGTTAAAATTCACTTATTGGCAAACAACTGAGTGAACATTTGACATTAGCTCCAATTCATCGCACGCTTTAATTTTACGTGGTGGATAAAATAAGCATGGTCTGTTGTTATCGTTGGTTTGTTTATATTGTTTTTGCGATGGGGTTAAGCTTATCGTTTTCGTTGTCGGCTGCTGCTGTTTGCGAATTGAAAGTGAGGATCCCAAATTTTGAACCTCTAGCGATGCGTGATGACCAAGGTAACTGGCACGGCATCGATGTTGATCAGGCCAAAGCATTGCTTGATCAGGCGGGTTGTCGTTATCGCTTCATTGAAATGCCGTTTGCCCGTGGTATTCACAAGCTTCAACGCGGTGAGCTGGATATGATGCTCGAAATATCGAAAAACCCTGAGCGTCAGAAAACACTGCACTTTGTTGGCCCCCAGCGACTTGAAACCACTCACTTAATCTTAAAAAAAGGACTGGTTAAACCCCCTATCACTGGGTGGCAGCAATTGAAGACCCTTGATTTGGCTTTGCTGATTCAACGAGGGGCTTATTTAGGTGAAAGATTTGAGCAGGCTTTAATTGAAAATCCGCAGTTGAAAAAGCGCTTGGTATTCTTGGGCGAAAGCGGCTTTCGTATTGATTTGATCAAAAAGGGCAGGGTCGATGGTTTCTTTGCCGAAAAGCTCTATTTACAGTATCGGCTGCGCAGTAACCCAGACTATGCAATGGTCGAGCTGCACCCGCTGGTGATCAGCAGTGCACCCGTTTATTTTGCTTTTAGTAAAATCAGTGTGAATGAAGCACTGCTCAACAGGTTAACCACGGCATATCAACAATTGGCCAAAACGGCAAAACTCAAACAGATTGAAGCGCAGTATACTGGCATTTAAAAGTAAATATCAGGTCGCTAATGCTGTTTATGAAAAAATTGGTGCGCTTCTTTGAATAAACCAAAAACATCCCAGACTGCCAACGCAATAGGCTGTGGTCATATTGATGTATTTCATATTGAGCACAAAAATTCGTCTGAATAAGTAGAAAATGGACATAACCAGCATAATAAAGATGATTTGCCCCAGTTCGACACCAAGGTTAAAAAACAAAATCGCAGGCACCAGATCTGTTTCTGGCATACCAGTAATAGCAGAGGCAAACCCCAAACCATGTAATAAGCCAAATCCAAAAGCCACCAGCCAGGGGTGATCTATGGTCAAACTGCTTTGATTGAAGCGAATTTTTCGGATAATTTCCGCGGCCAAAAAACCAATAGATAATGCGATTGATGCCTCCACAGCAGCTGCGGGCAAGGAGACTATTCCCAGCGCCCCGGCACCCAGTGTAATGCTATGGGCGAGCGTAAATGCAGTGATGGTTTTCACCAGCGTCATTATCCCCTGAGTCAGCATCATTAAGCACAACACGAAAAGTAAGTGATCAAGACCCCCTGCAATATGCTCCAACCCCAAAGTACCGTACACCCTGGCTGAACCAATCAAGCCAGCGGCTGAGACCCCAAGCATATTGACAGGGATCGAGATGATATTACTGCTTCTGGAAAAGAAATTTTGCTGCATACTTTGGCCAAGCCAGTACGTACTGAGCATAATCCCTTCCCTTTTCCAGGGTAAGTCAATGCTATCAGATGCGGTTAAAGCTTCAGTGCAGGAGAAAGCGTAAGTCACAGATGAGGACTTTATAGCCGATTTTGCTGGGCGAACAGAGTGACACTGTTGGGGCAGTATCGGTGGCTGTAATAACGCGATTTGGCTGGGCGATACGGGGGCACTAAGGGTAAATTGCCTAGGTGCGGTTTCCCTCAATTCAACTTGTATTATGCCAAAATCATGGGCAAGTGCCACGTGACTGTAACCAGGCAGTACGCAAAACACTATAAATGAAATTAATCTAAAGTAATTCAATGTTTCTCAACCTTTAGCTCTGGGGGTCAATCTGTGAGGCTACGGCATCTTCAATCCAATGGATTTGATACTTGGCTTGCAGCTTCGATACTTTATCGTCAACAAGTCGTTCTTGTTGTAATTTTAGCCAATCGGATTTGATATAGTCTCTTGCCTCATCAAAGCTGGTTGTTGCCAGTGGCAGCCGTTGTTCTATTTTTACAAAATGGTATCCGCTGTCGGATTTTATCGCTTGGGACCACTGAGACAGAGGCTGTTGAAATATTTGCTGTGCGGCAAGTAAGCCAATAATTGAACTGAGTTCATCCTCTGTAATACCGTCAATTCTCGACCCCAGCATGGTATGAAAATCGCCTTTAAGCTGCATTTTGTCGGTCTGAGAAACCAATTCGTGGATCGGCTGAGCTGGTATTTCTCTATAAAACAAGTGCTCAAGTATTAAACTGGG
>JABSOG010000699.1 GCA_013216025.1 Algicola sp.
TAACTTTCACCGGGCCGCTAAACAAAGAGACGATTTGAACTTCTGATTGGGGCTTTTTGCCGCCCCGCCTCAAGTCGGCGTCACCACCAAATCGCAAGCGGGCTTTTTGGGCATTGTTGACTTCAATCACTTTGTCGTAAATGTCGCGGCTTTGGACGTTATAAGCTCTTTGGCCGAAGAAATAGTCAAACGGATCTGGCGTGTCAAAATCGCTGATACTGAGCACCCCCACATCGACTGCCGCCAAAGTAACGTAGACTTCACCAGTCACAGTGTCAATCTCGTCATTAAGAACACCGCCAATTTTAAGCTCGGCTATAACCGTCTGCTCTGGCAGCACTTTGTCGGGTAGGTTGATGTCGACTTGCAGTTTTCGCGCTGTTCGGTCGAGTGCCAAATGGGTCATGCCAAAACTGCGGTTGGGCGTGATAGCTTGTTTGTCATCCCCTTTGCGCAGTACAACAGCGGTGACATACAGGTTATGTTTATTCCATTTTTCATCTATCGGAATCGCAACGGTGGTGCCTTCTTTTGCAATGGTTATACGCTGCATCCATAGCGGACCATCGCCCTCAACCATTACAATCGCTTCGCCTGCGGTTGGCGGCACTATGGTAACTTGTGCAATATCGCCCCCTTTGTAACGCGCCTTGTCGAGCGCCATAGTAACCTTGTCGGGGTGAGCCGCTTCAGCGCCTTGATTGGTATCACGCCAGCGGGCGTACCAGTTGTAACCCGCATGAAAACGGGTGCTGGTGGATAAGTTGTTGGCTGGGTCGCTTACCTCAACCCGGTAGTGTCCATAACCCACCGGAAATTCGACCTCGGCCTTGCCGCCGTCTTTAATATCAATGGCCTGACTTATCTCGGTAAATTCTTTGTCTGTCCAGTTGTAGTGCCAACCCTCACCGTTGTTGAAAACCCAAAAGTACTGGCGGTCTTCGCGTATCAGCTTGACCTCAAGATTGCTGGCCGCCTGTAATTCGCCGGCCAAATTGGCTTTGATGATGTCGAACTTAACCCGCGAATTAGCCTTGGGGCCGTCACGCCCTTTCGCAGGGATAAAATTATTGCGAATGCCCAACAACGATTCACTCGGCCACACCAGCGCCGAGTGCAAACGGGTGACCGGACGCCCGCCAGATTCATACAAGCTGCTGATGAGTTTAACTGTTAGCGGTGATTTTACCCCACGCCATTGTACTGGCACGGTGATAACCCCTTGCCCGGCGTTATCTAATTTAATGTCATCAAGCTCAAAGTACTGCACTGCGGTTGTGTCGTTGATATCACCAAATTGATAGTTTTTGAGTGCAGGTATCGGATTGCGCCAAAGGCTAACGTTAACCATGGTACTCATGCGATTACCCGATGCCGGCGCGCCATAAAGATACTCGCCAAGCACCGACACTTTCACAGGTTCATCATTGCCAGTGACGACCGTTCTGACTTTGTTGTTATTTTTGTTTTCGGGATCTGGCGCAGCGTTAAAAGTGATTTTCATTCGTTCAGGCAAAAACTCTTCAACCTTAAATGCATAATAGCGAGCGCTATTGAACGGTCCGTTAACCACCAGCTCCCAATTGCCCACGGGGGCATCGGTGGGAATTTGCCAACTGTGGTGATAATACCCCAGCGCCTGACCCTGCCATTTAAATTGGCTAATAGTCGAACCATCTGGTCGTTTTATCTGAGCATCAAGCACGGCGGCCCGGGTTTGCTTGCCATCGCCATCACGAATAAGCGCGTTAAAGTCGACCACCTCACCTGGTCGATACAGGTCTCTTGGGGCATAAATAAACAGGTCAACCGGCAGTTGGGGCCGGTTGCCTACGTCAAACTCTGATAAATCGAGAGCTGGCATTCGGGTTTGGATCACCGAATACTGACCTTCGGTTTGCGCCACAATCAAGCGTACATTGCTGCCCATACCAAGAAAACTGGCCAGCCCTTTGGTGTCAGTGTTCAGTTGTTTGATCAGGCCATTTTTTTTGTTATACAAACTGACTTTGATGCCAGCCAAGGGTTTGCCGGTTTTAAGCGAAGACACGTGCACATCGACCAGATTGGGATATTGACGGGCATGAATACCAAGATCGGTCACCGAAAACCACAACAATTGCTTGTTGCTATAATCACCCGCCGGTTGCATTACCGCCAGATAAATCCCCGATTGCTGTAACGCCTCAACGGTACCCGTTTCAATGGTGCGTGTGGTACGGGTATTTTTTGGCGCATCAAACGCATATCGTCCGCTGTATACCAGTTCGCCATATTGGGTTAAACGCTTCATCCCCCAATACCTGTATGAGTCACTAATCAGTTGCAAAAACGGCTCAATTGACGCTTCCTTGATTCGAAAAAAATCAATGTTGGCTTCTTTGACATTCACCGTAACCACCGGCAGGCCATGACTCAGGCCTTTACTTAAAAACGCGCCGTTGGTGTCGAAATTGAGCGAAGGATTAAGATCCCGAGTTTTAAGCCTTTGTTTTTTATCTTTCATCAACGTGCCGCCGTTGGCCGCAGTTAATCCTTGAAAAACCTCTATAACATAATGACTATTAGGCTCAGTATTAGAAAACCACACGATTTTGCCCGATTTAGACAATACCCAGGCCCCATCAATGGCCTCATACTTAACGTTGGTGATTTTAAAATAGATTTGATGGTTAATTGCCGGGTCAAGCGGCACCGACAGGGTCACCGCTATTGAATTACGCCCATCTCTGCTGCGCTCTGAGATATCGAGCACGGTCAATTTGGTGCCTTGATAGTCTTTTTGCACTTGTTGTAAATCAAAAGGGGTTTCTTCAATTTTTGCTGTCGTTTCGGCTTTGCCGGTGGAGGATGTTTGATTGGTTTGCGGGGGTTGTGAACAAGCTTGCAATAAACAAATGAAAAGCATGAGGGCTAACGCTTTTACAGTGGACATGAGTATTCCTTGGGGGCGGCGAGAGTCACCGGTTTGTTTTCGATGGATACAGTTTAGCGCGTGAGTTTAACATTGTTATGGCAAATGGCTGATCAATTGTGGCAGAATAAAGGATTTTCGCTGGGCTAGACACCTACGGTTGTCTAGCCCAGCGAAAATTTGATCCTGCTGCGCAGGGGGAAACGAGTGGCGTTAGAAACGCTTTAACGATCGTCCAAAATAGTAATCGCCATAGACGTGATAATTTGTTTGGGTGTGGTCACGGTGATCGTCAATGCGCCGCCGGTAATTTTGTTTCCTTCACCTTCGCGAGCGACCGTAAATGCCATCGCCATCGGTAATGTTCTATTGGTACTGCCCACAATGACCGACGTAGCGCCCGACAAGACGCCGTTATTTGTGGTGATGTTCACCGTGGTGCCGGCGGGCATCGGGTTATTAAATATATCTGAGAAGTACAGCACCATCGATACCGCGCTCAGACCAACATCAACCGCAGGATCATTGATATCGGGCACCGCCGAAAGATCAATTGCGGCAACATCACAGGCATTGGTTACATCCGATGCCTCCAGTAACGCCGCAATCTCAGTGCCACCTGCGGCTTCATTGGGAATATAATTATTACAACTGCCGTTGATGGTACCTGTGACAACCCGCATGACCGAATTACTACCCGACATGACCATGTGCAGGTTTCTGCGCACATGCAGTGGCTCCCATTTACAGTCACCAGCGGCTTGAGCGGCGGCACTACACAAATAACCATTGTATACGCCATCGGCTGCGGTAAAGGTCGAATCGTTGTTGAAATCAAAAAACTCTTCAAACTCACCGCCATCAGAATTGGCCGGTGCGCAAGGGTCTGTGGCATCATCACAACTGATGCCATCATAAACATCGTTTTCGTTGTGGTCGATAAACGCTTCGCTCAAATCATAACGATTGTAGTACTCGCCGCTGTCAAAAACACCGTTACCATTGAGGTCGGTAAATGATTCTTCGCCCACTGCATGGGCCAATATAGTAAAACGGCCACCCAAAGGCCTGTCGCGCACTAGATTCTCGAGAGGAAAAGCGGGGTCGAGTATACCAAAGGTACACGGTGCGGCATTGCCAAAATAAAGATTACACTTATTTAACGAGGAGTTTCCATAATGGCTGATGTCGGTAAACGGACGGATATCTTGAGAAACCCACTCAACCGTACAGGCACCTCCAACAGTGGTACAGCCCGGTTGTACGGCACCACCCTCTGTGGTGAAAAATACCGAGGTACCATCGGGTACAGGATTATTAAAGTGGTCAGCCAAATGAACGTTGATATTGACAATCTCACCGTCAAAATCAAGTCCTTCAGGGTTTAAGATGTCAGCAGACAGTGAAAAACTGTTATTGTCGGGCAAACCCGTTGAGATAATAAGCACATCTGACACCGCCGAGATCCGGTTATCATGGTTACCCGGATCGTTATTCGCGGGTTTGATGTAGGCCAATACCCGTACGGCACCGGGCACATCACCCGAGCGTACAACCGTTTGCACCAAACCATCGTTGTTTGACTGGGCGGTGGTCGGAGAAATCGAAATGCCACCCGCATCATTGGTTAGCTCAAAAGTCACTTCTTTTTGTGATGCCGGATTATTGTTTTCATCGCGCACCCTAAATTCAACTATCGAGGTTTCGCTACGGCCCTGTCCACCAGTGCCTTTTAACGACAGGTAATCGGTCGATACACCGACAAATTCAATCGACCCTATCGC
>JABSOG010000700.1 GCA_013216025.1 Algicola sp.
CTCGTTGCCGTGAAGATCGTTAAGGGTTTCGGCCTGTCCGCTGCGTACAGCGGCCACCAGTGAATTGGTGGTGCCAAGATCGATTCCAACAGCCAGTTTATGCTGGTGAGGTGCGGCGCTTTGGCCTGGTTCTGCTATTTGAAGTAGTGACATAGGTTAGAGTATCGTTTCTTCCAGTCGTTCGAGTTCGTCGGATAACTTGTTCATGAATTTGAGTTTGCGCACCACGATGGCGGCATTTTCGAGTGACACTTTACAGCTTGATACCAGCAAGGTACCCAATTGGCAGTAATAATCGGCGGTCAGTCTTTTGATACTGTTCTCGAACGATGCTATCAATTGGTCTTGCTCATCGCCTTCATCCATTTGGCTAATGTCTTCGAGTTGTTCTCGAAATTCCATCTGCTGCATTAAAAAAATCGGATCTTGCAAGGTCTTTTGTTCAAGTTGAATATCAACCCCCTGCTCTGCCAGCATGTACAAGGCACGCAACAGTGGATTTTTCAGGGTTTGATACGCATCGTTGACTTCAGCAGACTTTTGCACGGCCAGCAGCTTTTGCCGCTCGCCTTGATGGGCAAATTTGTCTGGATGTACCGCGCGCTGTAAGTCGCGGTAAGTACCTGCAATCGCTTCAACGTCAACGTCAAATTGAAACGAAAGATTAAACAATTCAAAGTAATTCAAGCTTGTAAACCCCATTCCTTCCTATACGGTGAAACTCTCACCGCAACCACATTCACCTTTGATATTGGGGTTGTTAAATTTAAACCCTTCGTTGAGCCCTTCTTTTTGAAAGTCGAGCTCGGTGCCGTCAATAAACACCAGCGATTTGGCATCCACCACTAAGGTCACGCCGTCGATGTCAAAGCTGCTGTCGTCTTCGTTGAGTTCGTCAACAAATTCAAGCACATAAGCCATGCCCGAACAGCCGGTGGTTTTAATGCCCACCCGTAAGCCCAGGCCTTTGCCACGATTGTCCAAAAAGGATCTAACCCGGCCTGACGCGGCCTCTGTCATTGTGATCGCCATAGTTCGCCTGCTTTAACGTTTGCTTTTATAGTCTTCGATTGCTGCTTTGATGGCATCTTCGGCCAAAATTGAGCAATGGATTTTTACTGGCGGCAATGCCAGCTCTTCTGAGATGGTGGTGTTGGTGATTTCACCCGCCTGCTCAATCGTTTTGCCTTTGACCCATTCGGTAACCAAAGACGAAGACGCAATTGCCGAACCACAACCGTAAGTTTTGAACTTGGCATCTTCGATGATGCCGTTGTCGTTAATCTTAAGTTGTAACTTCATGACATCGCCACACGCCGGTGCGCCAACCATGCCAGTGGCAATGCTTGGATCGTTTTTGTCAAATGAACCCACGTTACGGGGATTTTCGTAATGATCGATTACTTTTTCGCTATAAGCCATGATATGTATCCTCTAAAATTGAAACCGCGCTGTCGCGCTATCGCGAGCTGTAGCTCGTTCCTACCACGCCATTAATTAATGGCTAGCCCACTCAACAGTGCTTAAATCTATGCCGTCTTTAAACATTTCCCACAGAGGAGACATTTCACGCAAACGGCCAATGGCGTTTTTCACTAAATCAATGGTGAAGTCGATTTGTTCTTCGGTCGTGAAGCGACCAATACTGAAACGAATTGAGCTGTGAGCCAACTCGTCTGACAAACCCAACGCCCGCAATACGTACGAAGGCTCAAGGCTTGCTGATGTGCAGGCAGAACCCGATGATACGGCAATGTCTTTTAATGCCATGATCAACGACTCACCTTCTACATAGTTAAAACTGATGTTGGTAATGCCCGGCATACGCGAGTCAGTATGACCATTCAAACGGGTTTCTTCGATATCTTTCATACCAGCCCACAAACGATCACGCAGTGTTCTGATGCGCGTCATGTCTTCTTCCATGTGCAAATGTGCCAAATGAAAGGCTTCGCCCATGCCAACTATTTGATGGGTGGCCAAAGTGCCTGAACGCATGCCGCGCTCATGTCCGCCGCCGTGCATTTGTGCTTCAAGGCGAATACGTGGCTTACGACGAACATACAAAGCACCGATGCCTTTAGGACCATAAATTTTATGCGCCGAAAACGACATTAGGTCGACTTTCAGCATTTTCATGTCAATTTTAACTTTACCGGCACTTTGCGCGGCATCGACATGAAACACGATTTTGCGTTCACGACACATTTCGCCAATCATGGCGATGTCTTGAACCACACCAATTTCGTTGTTTACGTGCATTACACTGACCACTACGGTGTCTTCGCGCATGGCAGCTTCGAGCTTTTTCAAGTCGAGTAAACCGTTAGGTTCAACGTCTAAGTAAGTCACTTCATAACCCGTGCGTTCAAGTTCACGACAGGTATCCAAAACCGCTTTGTGCTCGGTTTTGACGGTGATCACATGTTTACCTTTTTTGCTGTAAAAATTGGCAGCGCCTTTAATGGCCAAATTGTCTGACTCGGTGGCGCCTGAGGTAAACACAATCTCACGCGGGTCGCCATTGATGAGTTCGGCAATTTGATGACGAGCGATATCTATCGCTTCTTCGGCTTGCCAGCCAAAACGGTGTGAACGCGATGCAGCATTACCAAAGTTGCCGTCTATGGTCATACAATCCATCATTTTCTCGGCAACACGACTGTCAACCGGTGTGGTGGCAGAGTAATCGAGGTAAATCGGTAGTTTCATTCTTTTCTCCAAAATTACAACTGACAGTTGACTTCGATACTGTCGTTGAGTATTGCGTTTTTCCGGCCGTTGGTCTTGTGATGTCCTTTGTCTTGGTTGCTGGCAACCTGCTTGACGTCCTGCTTGTTCATCAGTTCGGCGATCGAAATATCATCCAAAAAATCTTGAATGCGAGTGCTTAAATCAGTCCACAAAGTGTGGGTTAAACATTGATTGCCGTCTTGGCAACCCGTGCCACCACCACAACGGGTGGCGTCAACAGATTCGTTAACTGCGGTGATAACCTGCCCAACAGAGATGTTTTCGGCCTGGGCGCCCAATCGATAACCGCCGCCGGGGCCACGGATACTCTGGACTAGTCCATTTTTTCGCAAGCGTGAAAACAGCTGCTCTAAATATGACAAAGAGATACCCTGACGTTCAGATATGTCGGCCAACGGGACCGGGCCAGTTTTGGCATGTAATGCGACATCCAAAATGGCGGTGACCGCATAACGGCCTTTTGATGTTAATCTCATTGAGTAACCCTATTCTATTCGCGCCGATTTTAACGGCTGAGAATAATTAGTCAAGTCTATACTTGACTAAATTACTCGGGTATTTGATTGAGGTCAAGTTAATACCCGACTAAATTAGTCAAGTATTAAAGGTTTGCTTATAAACCAGATAATTCTGTGCCCATTTTTCTTTCTTTGGCGGCTTCGATTTCAGCTTTAACAAAATCATCGACCTGCATTTCAATTTCGGGCAACTCTTCGCCACACGGTTCTCCACCAAGTTTCTGGATCTCTTCACAGACGTTGTTGACCTTCGAGTCCATCATTTGAATATGGTCGAGCATCTTGCCGATGGCACTGGCGACCGGATCGGGGTTATCCGGTGATATCGCGTAGGCATCAAAACCCATTTTTTCGGCCAACTTGGTCCGTTGAGCCTGAGTGCTATCATCAATTTTGGGTTCAATCAAGCGTCCGGGAATGCCCACCACAGTGGCATTTTTTGGCACATTTTTAACCACTACCGAATTAGAACCCACTCGGGCATTTTCGCCAATTTCTAACGGGCCGAGAATTTGCGCACCAGCACCTACCACCACGCGGTTTCTTAGCGTTGGATGGCGTTTGCCTGCGCTCCAGCTGGTACCGCCTAGCGTGACGCCGTGATATAAGGTGACATCGTCACCAATTTCGGCGGTTTCGCCGATCACCACACCCATGCCGTGGTCGATAAAAAAGCGTCGACCGATGGTCGCGCCGGGATGAATTTCGATGCCGGTCAACCAACGTGAAAAAGTCGACAGCATACGGGCAATCAATTTAAAGTCTTTGTGCCACAACTTGTGGCTGAGGCGATGGAACCAAATAGCATGTAATCCGGGATAGTTAAAAAACACTTCCCAAGCATTGCGCGCGGCCGGATCACGGTCAAATACGCTATTAATGTCTTCTTTGATTCGATTGAACATCAGTTAAGTCCGTTTTCTGTTTGTTTGAATGGATGACAAAATGCCACGCAAAATATTCAATTCCTGCTTTTCAACCCTTGCCCGGTTAAACAAGCGTTTGAGTTTCATCATCACCTGCCCCGGGTGGGCTTTAATGATAAAGCCGGTTTTAAGCAGCGTTTCTTCTAAATGTTGGTAAAAACCCTCTAAATCTTCAGACAGAGGATACTCTTCTTCTACCGTTTCAAATTGCTCTTGCTGTTCTAGCCAGGTCATACGAATTTCGTAACACAGGGTTTGCACCGCCATGGCCAAGTTAAGCGAGCTATATTCAGGATTGGCAGGTAAACAGACATGAAACTGGCATAATTGCAGCTCTTCGTTGCTCAAGCCGTTGTTTTCACGTCCAAATACTAGGGCGACTTCATATTTAGGCGCTTCAGACAGCATCTTTTTGGCGCACTGCCTAGGGTCGAGCATCGGCCATGACCAAGTTCTGCTGCGGGCACTTGCGCCAACCACCAGACCACAATCTTTAATG
>JABSOG010000701.1 GCA_013216025.1 Algicola sp.
TTAACGCCATCTCTTTAACTTTCATCATTTGCCTGATAAATACCGGCAGCAATAAACAACCCGCAATACCAAACCGTAAAGCAGTGAGATCCCAACCGTTAAGCTGATCATCTGCCGCCAGTTTTGAAACCACCGGCCATGCGCCCCAAATCACCGCCGCTAACAGGCCAAAAGCCGCACCTTTGAAGCTATCACCTTTAAGTAATGTATCATCTGTTTTTTGCATCTTCGTCATATCCATTGTGTCGATTATCAATGGCCACTATTGTAAATAAAGATTGATTTAGACACGCTGCAAATCCCCCATCAAAATGCAGCTATACTGCGTAATTAATAAATATCTGAAGGATTTCTGCATATGGATACTTTTGACCGGCAATTATTAAAGATTTTGCAAAATAACAGCCGTATAACCACCGAAGAACTCGGTGGTCAGGTAGGACTGTCGGCAACGGCCTGCCAGCGGCGAATTAAAAAGCTCCGCCAAGACGGGGTGATCCGCAAAGAGGTGGCGGTTTTAGACGGCATATCACTGGGCGGTTACGTCACTGTGGTGGTAGAAGTCATATTGACACGGGGCGGCGCGCTGGTTATTGATGAGTTCAAAGCCAAAATGCTGACGTGCGAAGCCGTTCAGCAATGTTACTACGTCACGGGCAATGCCGACTTTATCCTGATCATTACTGCCGAAAATATGTTGGCCTATGAACAAATCACCCGCCAGCTATTTTTTGGCAATATTAATGTGCAAAAGTTTCACTCTACTGTGGTGATGGAGAATGTGAAGGTTGGTTTGGGGATACCGTTATAAAAGAGCTTGGACAAGTTTTTGAACAATAAACTATTCTGACAGGCTTTAGGGCTGGAAGTACAGAAATCTAATTAATCAACCTGACCGCCAAGGTTTTTATTGCTCGGTATTCGCCCTTTGTGAGCAAAGTTACCGACTTCCTTTGAACATTCATGGCTTGGTTTACATGATATTTATTGATGTCGGGCTTCGTCGCAAGCTCCTCAACCACGACCTACGAAGTGCTCTCGTAGGTTGTGGTTGACGAGGAACGAGGAAGCCCAACAAAACATATTTACGGGAACCACCACTCATTATATTTCCAATATTCCACCAAATTTGATCAACAACTTGGCACAATTTATCCCTGCTCGCAAAGTGGCAGAAGCAAGCAGAATTGACTGATAAGTGACGACATTCTACCACTCGTTGAGGGAAGCTTGCGAAACACTAACCAACCCCTACAAAGCCTCAGCAATCACATAAGAAAACCAACCATCGGGCTGGTCGTCGGTCATCACCCCCCAATACCACGCAGAAACATCAGACCAGTTTTGCCCATTCGGCGCTTCGATGAACTCGCAAACTTTGAGTTTTTTATCCCCTTTATTCGCTTCAAAGCAAGCCATTTGAATGCCCCGTTCATTAAACTCAATTGGCGCAGGGGTAATGTCGTAACCAATGCCTTTGTAACAGTCTGACGCGGGATGTAGTTTGCGGGTGGGTTGATCGACCCAGCGCATCACAAGTTGCCTACGCCCATCGGTAAAGCGGGCGATTTTGCCAGGAAAGCCTCTGACAAAAATCGATTCTTGTTGTGTCAGGGGCAATTGGGTCAGCGTTTTTTGCTGGTATTGTTTGGGCCATCCCAAAAACTGGCTTGATTGGCTCTGGTCACCACCACGCTCAAAAATGACAGCACTCAAACCTGCAAATAACGCCGCAATAATCAGTCCTATCCTAGCCCAGTTCATGTGATTCTCCTTTGCCAAGCAGACAACGTAATGACAATACCAGCAGCGGTAAGCGCAAAAGCGGCCACGCCAATGCCTTCGTGCAACCACGGCTCTTGTACATTGATAATCCCAGATTCGACATAAAACAGGCTGCTGGCACGTAACACGTTGCCGAACAATACGAATACAACGGCGATGACCATCGCGCCCAGTGTGTTAATCCAGTTAAAACGGTAAACCAAGGCGATAAATAGGGTGAGCAACAATCCGGCCCACAACATGGTGACACCACTACAAGGGGCGTCAAATTGCAGCAGCTGACCTTGCCACTGCAGATTGGTGCCACTTTGAGTCACCGAAAAACCATTGATTTGTAATAGGGGCACAGTCAGTCCGGCTGAAATATAGCGGGCAGGAAAACCTAGGTAAAATTGCAAAGATGGCACAACTGGCAGCGATAGGGCTATCAGCGCCCAAAAAGACAATGGTGGAGCAGTGC
Organism: Algicola sp.; assembly: GCA_013216025.1. Lineage (GTDB taxonomy): Bacteria > Pseudomonadota > Gammaproteobacteria > Enterobacterales > Alteromonadaceae > JABSOG01. The sequence continues at coordinate 2,246 of JABSOG010000701.1, forward strand.
CGAATTGGGTGCGGTAAATCACCATAAACACGGTGGTAAAAGCGATGGCTGCGCGAATAATGTTTGGTGTCGGCAACAAAAAAGATAAGCCGTAAATAACCAGCATCAGGGCAACTGGCACCAATGAAAAGGTGTAGAGTGAACCGCGCTGCATCACCGTAAAAGTCGCCCAAATCACCATAAAGATGAATATAGCCAAAAGGCCAATGGCTTCTTCAGGGGTTGCGCCCACGCGGTTGAAGTACCAGCGCCATGCGTGCCAATAAGCCATTGCGACGATAAACAAGGTCGCAAACAGTCGGCTTAGGCTGGCCTTGTTAATGCCGCTTTGTTCTGTCTTAAAAACCATAATATAAAGGCAACCATAATTAAGGCTAAAATCCATTGATGCGGTTCGGGTATTGTCGGCACCGTGTCACTGTCAACCGGCGTTAAGTCGGCATCGTCATACTGTTTTTTACTTTCGAGCACAACCGCGCCGCTGACATTCGTCACCAACTGGTAACGGGCGGCAATGTCTATGGCTTCTTTTATTTTGCCTTGCGCCGTTAATGCGTCAATTCGGCCTTTTGCCCACAACCTAAGGACATGTTTCGAATCTGTTTGTTTCCAATCTACTTGTGATGAATCAATTGCCGCTTCAATCGACGTTTCAACGGCCTCCCGATGAAATACAAGCCGAGATTCAGTGCTAAATAAAGCGTGTAAGTATTCAGTAATATTGGTTTGAACGTCAGCCGTCAGGGGCAGTTTTTGGGCGTTTTGTGCCCACTTTGGATTGTCATTGAGTAATTTGTTCGGACCCGGCATCACGTTATAAATCGATAGATGGGGCAATTTAGTCAGCCGTTCACTCACTTGGTTTAAGTGGCTTTGTGAGTCTTCGAACAATACCGGTAGTGGTGCATGGATCCACAATAATTGTGCTGCGTTGTAAGATTCAAGTTGGGTCATGGCACTGGCCAGTGCCGGGGCGTTGTCTTCCCCGCCAATGAAGTCAAAACGACTCAAAGTGGATTTAAATTTGTCCTTTTGAGTCTCGGTCCATGGCGCGATGTTTATTGATTGTCCTTCACTAGCATCAAAGTCAGCACTAATGATTAAGCCGACCATGGCGTTTGGTGGGATACTCGCCAGCGCGCTAATCAACGCATCAATGTGTGCACCAAGCTTGGCTGACCCGTCGACCACAATCATTAAAGCATCGACAGGTTGAGGTTGGATATTTTGCACTGTCTGCACGATATGACGGTCTTCAGTGTCCTGAATAACACGCTTTGCGAGGCTGTTATTTAGGGTGATTATCAACACAGGTCTGGGATTAATCAATGCTTTATCACTGACTTTGCCGTTTATTCGAAAAAGCGTAGGATTGACCTTTTGGCTGGTCATATTCTCTAAATTGACGCTAAACGATTGTGAACTTTCAATCCACAAAGCATGTTCTACGTCATCACCAATGACAAAATTGCGTTCGGTAATGGCAGGCAATACCAGCGAGGCATTTTGTGAGGCGTCTAATGCCAAGGGGGCCGTGATGCCGATTCGAAATTTTATTTTTCCGCCATTGCCGCCGACAGGAAACGCCTGAGCAAGAATTCGGTCAGGTCCTGCGGTGGTGACCAATAGCGGATCTCTAAGTGTACGAACCACTTTGTTGTAGGCTTCGCGAACCTGTCCCCGACCGGCAAAGGCGGCTTCCCTTTCTTCACCATTAACCCAAAGTGTTGCTCTTGATACAACCGCGTTTGGTGGTAGTACAATATTAAGGCGGGTCTCGTGCGCTCTGGTCGCGTTGTTTTCAAATTCTAACACCCATTCGATATAAGCCACCCCATCATCTGGGCTGACTGAGCCATCAATGCGCGACGAAATCAGCTCAAGGTCTTTAACTTTACCACCCACTTGCGTGCCGCCCTGATCACCGTCAAATTGACCAAACTTTGGCCACTGTGAGTCGATAAAGGGCAAGGAGTGCTCACTGTATTGGTCACCAGTCACTTGATAGAAAATTTGACGGTTTTGTTGCATAAATGGCATATTATCGCCCAAATAAAGGGCGAAAAAACCCAACAAACCCGCCGTGCGCGAACTGCGGTCATAACACAATCGCAGTAACAATTGCCTGTCAGCAACATTTCGCAACAGCCACAACCCCCGAGATTGCGTTTGTTTAACATCGCTGGCCACCCATTTGACACCCACATAAGTTGCCGCCATAGGCAAATCCAATAAAAGTAAAACCCCCATGGCCATGCCAATCCCTTTGGCAAAAAAGTCCTTACCTTGATGTGTTGAATCCGCCGAATGCGCCACTATCCGACTTCGACCCCGCCAAGCGCACAGCATTGAAACCAAGGGTGCCAAAGGTAGTAAACCCAACCCATATAAAAAAATACCCACTAGCGCCAGCGGCAGTATCGGCAAAAAAATCAACA